>NZ_JBHZPF010000033.1:0-54289 GCF_042787975.1 Peribacillus sp. YIM B13482 | reverse complement strand
TAGTTGGGGGTTTCCCCCTGTGAGAGTAGGACGCCGCCAAGCCATTTAAAAGATCAGCCATCCGGCTGGTCTTTTTTGTTGAATGAAAAGAAAAATCATTAGATATAAAGGGTTTATCAAATATGGAAACTTTTATAAAGACATACACGTATTGAAAAACTTCATCATACATTGTTAAAAGCATCCCCGGTTCTCTTAAACTATTTAAATTAATGTATGTGAACAATGGTTTTTGGGGAGAATGCAGGTATGGAGGTGGAGATGTTGGGGACAACAACAACCAAAACAACGGCAGGGGAATCGTGCGTGGTTTGTGAACAAATAAAAGGGATGGGAATACATCTATATACGACTTTTATTTGTGAGGAATGTGAAAGGGATATGATCGGGACGGATACGAACGATCCAAAGTACAAATATTACTTAAAGCAATTAAGAAAAATCAATAATCCTGAAATATTTTCATGAATAAGCAGTTTGAGAAAAGTTAAAGAGTCAGAGAATGAAGAAATGGAGTGTTTCTTTATTCTCTGACTCTTTTTTTGGTACTTTAGAAGAATGCTTGGTAACAAGCTGCGTTTCTGTATCTAAACAGAGTGTTCGAAGATACATAATTGCCTTTCTGTCGAGCAATAAGAGATAAATATGAACTTATTTGATAAAATGAAAAAATACTATGATTTGAGGGAAGAGAAAAATGAATCAAACACAGACACCATTGTTCGATGCAATGAGTGCCCTTTATAAAAAAAGACCAATATCCCTGCATGTGCCAGGACATAAAAATGGATGGGTCTTTAGTAAAAAGGGCGAAGCAATATATAACCCCCTGCTTGGCATAGATGCCACGGAGATAAGCGGTTTAGATGACCTTCATGCTCCAGAGGGCGCCATTTTAAAGTCCGAGCAACTGCTCGCTGATTTATATGGGGTAAAGAAAAGTTACTTTCTGGTTAATGGGTCAACGGTAGGCAACATTGCGATGATTCTTGCTACCTGCCGTGAAGGTGATAAAGTGCTTGTCCAAAGAAATTGCCATAAATCAATTTTGCATGGGTTGATGTTAGCGAATGTACAGCCGATTTTTTTACAGCCGGATTTTTATGAGGGATGGGGCATTGCTGGTGGTGTAGGATCAAAATTAATTGAAGAAGCTTTGAGTGCCAATCCAGATGTTAAAGCCATCGTTGTAACCTACCCGAATTATTATGGTCTTGGTGAAGACTTGACGGAATTGGTGAGACTTGCACATCAAAAGGGAATCCCGGTGCTGGTGGACGAAGCACATGGCGCTCACTTTCAGTTAGGAAGTCCGTTTCCTAAATCAGCTATTTTCGCAGGGGCAGATGCCGTTGTCCATTCAGCACATAAAACACTGCCGGCTATGACGATGGGGTCATATCTTCATGTCAATTCATCCTTAGTTGATGTGGGGCAAGTATCATTCTATTTACAAATGCTTCAGTCTAGCAGCCCGTCTTACCCAATTATGGGATCGCTCGACTTAGCCAGAGCATACTTAGCCGCTTTTACATCAGAAGATAAAAAATCCCTTATTAAAAAGATATCAGATTTCAGACGGGAATTGGGCGCCCTACAAACAGTAAGGGTGTTAGAGGCGCCACCAGGTACTTCAGCAGACCCGTTGAAAGTAGTCATTCAATCAATAAATGGATTAAGCGGGTTTGAGTTACAGCAGCTATGTGAAGCCGAAGGCATTTTTACAGAATTAGCTGATCCTAATAATTTATTAATGATTTTACCTTTATTAAAAACGAGTATCGATTTTCCCTTTCAAGAAATCGTTCAAAATATAAAAAGTGCGACTAAAGACAGAACTGGAAGCGTCGAAGCGAATCAAGTGGGTAGCTGGTTTGCTGGAAGTTCGATTACGGCTCTGGAAATTACTTACTCCGTCATGAAGCATAGTAAATCGAGACCGGTTGTATTGAGAGAAGCCGTAGGAGAGGTATCTGCCGAGATGGTCATCCCTTATCCGCCAGGAATTCCATTAATTATGTCCGGGGAAATGATTACGACAGATCATATTACCAATCTGAAGAGACTGCTTGAACTGGGATCAAGGTTTCATGGAGGTTCCTCCCTTTCAAACGGAGAGTTGATCGTTTATGAAAGCGGGCATGCTGGTTAAAATGATATACTACAAACAAAGAACCTTGGAGGTACATCGATGAAACGTGGTATTTTTATTACAATGGAAGGGCCCGAGGGTGCTGGGAAAACAACAATTACCCAAATGCTTGGCAAGGCTCTGCAACAAGAAGGCTACAAAGTCCTATTAACGCGTGAGCCAGGGGGAGTCCCCATTTCGGAGCAGATTAGGGAAGTGATCCTTAATAAGGATAATACAGCTATGGACTCGAGAACAGAGGCCTTATTATATGCAGCGGCTAGACGTCAGCATTTAGTGGAAGTGGTCATGCCGGAGTTGAAACGAGGGGGAATTGTTCTCTGTGACCGATTTATAGATAGCTCGTTAGCCTACCAAGGCCATGCAAGGGGTTTGGATATTGAAGAGGTTTACAGTATCAATAAATTCGCAATTGGAGATATGATGCCCGATGCCACTTTCTTTTTTGATATAGATCCAGAAGAAGGATTGAGACGTATCCAGGCCAATGGGGAACGGGAAGTGAACCGGCTGGATCTTGAAGCCCTGGACTTTCATAAAAAAGTTTGTGAGGGGTATCAGTCCATTATAAATAGATGGGAAGACCGTTTTATTATCATTGATGCAGGACGTACAGTTGATGAAGTTTTTGAAGAAGCGAAAGCCAGTTTGTTTAATTATCTGGAGAAAACAGGGAATTAAATATTAGGTTTCCATATTATTCAACCCGAATACTATTCCAAGCAAAGACTAGTTGCTATAATGGAGTTAGGAAAAATTCAGAGTAACCGGAGGATGATGAGAATGAAAATGATCATTGCTGTCGTTCAAGACAAGGATAGTCATCGCCTGCTAAATGAATTAGTTGAAAATAATTTCGGAACAACCAAGCTAGCCAGCACTGGCGGGTTTTTAAAATCAGGTAATACGACTTTTATGATTGGCACAGAGGATGAACGTGTTGACCAAGCCATCCAGATCATCAAACAGAATTGTCAGTCACGATCCCAGTTAGTATCACCGGTTTCTCCGATGGGCGGGAATGCCGAGTCCTATGTACCTTACCCAGTGGAGATTCAAGTAGGCGGTGCGACCATTTTTGTTCTGCCGGTTGAAAACTTTTTACAATTCTAACGGTTAGCTACAGGGAGGTTCATTATGAAAATCAACCATGATACCCCTATTAAGCTGGATAAATCGCGCCAGGATGCCAAACAGTTTCAAATTGGGAGTGGAAGATTTCAACAAATGGTCCAGACACAGGATCAAAAAATGCAAATCCAAACATTAAACCGTTTGATAGGCGATATAGAAGGGGCGGGACAGCGTTTAGTAAGGTCACGTACTTTTAGGGAACTGGCAAAATATAAAGCATTAGTGAAACGGTTTGTTAAAGAAGCGGTTGAATATGGACTGGAACTGAAGCAATCCACTAGCTGGAACCAATATGGACAGAGTCGGCCGTTGAAAACCGTGGAAACGATAGATGCAAGATTAGTGGAGTTAAGCGAGGAAATTCTTAATAAAGAGAAAAGCTCGCTTGAAATATTGGAAATGATAGGTGAAATTAAAGGTCTTCTGATTAATTTATATACTTAAGTGAGTTGATGGTTTTGGATAAAACATGGCAGGACATGAATCAAATTCAGCCGCAGGTAATGATGATGCTGCAAAATAGCATAATGAAGAACAGGGTGGCTCATGCGTATTTATTTGAAGGGGAAAAAGGGACGGGTAAGCAAGATATAAGCAAAACCTTTGCCAAAAGCTTATTATGTGAAGCACCAAAAGCGGGTTATAAGCCATGCGAACTTTGCCGAAATTGCAAACGGATTTCCAGTGGGAACCATCCTGATGTCCATTTAATAGAAAGAGACGGTCTTTCAATAAAGAAAGAACAAATTAAGGGGCTCCAAGAAGAATTTTCGAAAAAAAGCGTAGAGGCGGATCGAAAGGTTTATATGATTGCCGATGCGGACAAAATGTCAGTGGGGGCAGCCAACAGTCTATTGAAATTTTTAGAAGAACCTTCGGCCGATACCGTAGCAATATTGATGACCGAACAGCTTCAGAGGATTCTGCCGACCATATTATCAAGATGCCAAGTGATTTCGTTCAAGCCATTATCCCCGGAGAATGTGAAACGGAAGCTGATAGAACAGGATTTAGAACCGCAGCTTGCCTCGGTTATCGCACATATAACACAGAATGTGGAAGCTGGAATTGAGCTTAGCAATGATGAATGGTTTGTACAAGCTCAAAAAATAGTGGTAAAATTATATGAAGTGTTAAAACTTAGTTCCTTGAAGGCATTGTTGTACCTGCAGACGGATTGGTTTTCACACTTTAAAGAAAGAGAACAGGTTGACAGAGGTCTTGATTTGTTACTTCTTATATATAAGGATTTATTATACATTCAGTTGGACAAAAAGGGCTTCGTTGTATTCCAAAATAAACTGAAGGAATTTGAAACTCACGCTCTTCATCTTTCTCCAAGACGCCTTGCCGAAAATATGGGTTGTATTTTGGAAGCAAAACGGAAGCTGATGTCCAACACGAATCCACAGCTGTTGATGGAACAGCTTGTGCTGAATTTGCAGGAGGGATCATGATTTGTATGATGTTGTAGGTGTCCGTTTTAAAAAGGCGGGCAAAATATACTACTTTGATCCGGGTGAATTCGCTATTCCTAAGGACGATTTTGTAATAGTGGAGACTGTCCGCGGTGTTGAATTCGGTAAAGTTGTTACAGCCCGTAAACAAGTAGATGAAAACGATGTTGTCCTGCCGTTAAAAAAAGTACTTCGGGTCGCTGATGCAAAAGATAAGCTGATTGTTGATGAGAACAAGGCGGCTGCAGAAGAGGCCTACTCTATATGTTGCCAAAAGGTTGTTGAGCATAAGCTGGATATGAAGCTGGTTGATGTGTCATATACTTTCGACAGAAATAAGGTCGTGTTTTATTTTACAGCGGATGGTCGCGTGGATTTCCGTGATTTAGTCAAAGATTTAGCTGCCATATTCAGAACTCGGATAGAACTGCGCCAAATTGGGGTAAGGGATGAGGCCAAGATGCTTGGTGGCATTGGACCTTGTGGCAGAATGCTTTGTTGCTCCACATTTCTTGGAGATTTTGAACCGGTTTCCATCAAAATGGCGAAGGATCAGAATTTATCATTGAACCCTACAAAAATCTCAGGATTATGCGGTCGATTGATGTGCTGTCTGAAATATGAAAATGACGAGTATGAAAGTGCGAAGGAAATGCTTCCTGATTTAGGTGAAATGATTAATACGCCTGGTGGCAAAGGCAAGGTAGTGGGGCTTAATATTCTAGAACGCGTACTTCAGATTGAACTAATCGAGCAGGAAAGAGTATTAGAGTATACTCTTGATGAGATTCTAAAAGAGGGAGCCGTTTCTATTCAAGCCACAGATTATTAAGGTGGTGGGAGAGCGTGGATAAGAAAGATATTTTTGAGTCGGTGACCAATATGGAAACCCAGATAGGCCAATTATATAAGCAGCTTGGAGAATTGAAGCAGAACTTAGCTGAAATCCTTGAGGAAAATCAGTCGCTCAAGCTGGAGAACGAACACTTGCGTCATCGGTTAGGCCTTGTGGAAGTCGAAAGTGCGCCTGCTGCAGTGAAGGTTAAACAAAAAGTGAAAAACCGTACTGCTAGTACGGACAAGGTTATGGATATCGGGGAAGGCTATGATAATCTAGCCCGTATCTATCAAGAAGGCTTCCATATTTGCAATCTGCATTTTGGCAGTTTACGAAAAGAAGGAGATTGCCTGTTCTGTTTATCTTTTTTAAACAAAAAGTGATAATGGAATAATATAAAAGATGTTCCATCTCTTTTACGTGATAGATAGACCGTTTACAATATATAGTGATTCGGGGTCTGACGCATACTATGAGTCAGATCCCTTTTTTTACGATACGAATGTCGAAGCATGGACCCTAAACATGCGTTTTCCATACATAATTAGGAGGGTAACAGCAATGGTAGAACTTAAAGGAGATGAACGCCTGGATTATCTATTGGCTGAGAATTTAAGGATTATCCAGAGCCCATCAGTATTCTCTTTTTCATTAGATGCCGTTTTATTATCAAGGTTCGTAAATGTCCCGATCCAAAAAGGGAAAATCGTAGATCTTTGCTCAGGGAATGGGGTCATCCCCTTGCTGCTGAGTACAAGAACGAAAGGGACAATTACGGGTGTTGAGATTCAAGAGCGGTTATATGACATGGCCAAGAGGAGCATGGACTATAATGGCGTATCCTCCCGGATCGAAATGATTCATGGGGATATAAAAGAGATTCCGAAGCAGATAGGATACAGCAAGTATGACGTGGTTACTTGCAATCCACCCTATTTCCCGACGCCATCAATTGAGGAAATGAATAAAAATGAGCATTTTGCAATTGCCCGTCATGAAATAATGTGTAATCTTGAGGACGTCATGCGTATTTCAAGCCAGTTGCTGCGTCAAGGTGGAAAAGCGGCATTCGTTCATAGGCCGGGCCGTCTGATGGATATCCTGCGATTAATGAGGATGTACAGGATTGAACCGAAGCGATTGCAATTCGTTTATCCAAAAAGTTCAAAAGAAGCAAATACGATTCTAATTGAAGGGATAAAGGACGGCAACCCTGATTTGAAGATTTTACCTCCTCTTGTTGTGTATAACGACCAAAATGATTATAATCCGGAAATAAAAAGGATTTTATATGGAGAGGAATAAGCACTATTTTTATGTTTTAAAATGCAAGGACGGCAGCTATTATGCTGGGTATACAAATGACTTGGATCGTAGGATTGATGCTCATAATCAAGGCAGGGGGGCAAAGTATACCCGAGGACGGACCCCGGTTGAACTGATTCATCATGAAATATTTGAAACACAGACATTGGCCATGCGGGCTGAATATAAGTTTAAGCAATTAACAAGAAAACAAAAGCAAAAGTGGATGGCAAAGGAGGATGCATGATATGTGGCAACAAAAGAGTTTTGAAAAAGAAGGATTGGAGCCAGCTCTATATCTGGTTCCTACACCGATAGGAAACCTTGAAGATATGAGCTTTCGGGCTTTAAGAATCTTAAAGGAAGCGGATGTCATTGCAGCTGAGGACACACGAAATACGAAGAAATTATGCAACTACTTTGAAATTTCGACACCTATCGTCAGTTACCATGAACATAATAAAGAATATAGCGGGAAACAGATGCTCGAGCGGCTTCGATCAGGAGAGGTCATCGCATTGGTAAGTGATGCTGGCCTGCCAACGATATCCGATCCGGGATATGAACTGGTCAAAGATGCCATTGCTGAACAGTTTAAAGTCATTCCGTTGCCAGGTGCCAATGCTGCATTAACTGCATTGATTGCATCTGGGCTCATTCCACAGCCTTTTTACTTTTATGGCTTTTTACAACGGGGAGCAAAAGAAAAAAAGCAGGAGTTGGAAAAGTTGAAAAAAATGGAATCCACATGGATCGTTTATGAATCGCCACATCGATTAAAAGAAACATTGAAACATATGCATGAAATTTTAGGTGACCGTCGAATAGTATTATGTCGCGAATTAACTAAGAAATTTGAAGAGTTCATTCGAGGGACGGTAAGTGAAGCATTGACGTGGGCGATGGAATCCGAGATTCGGGGTGAGTTCTGTTTAATAATAGAAGGTGGACAATTGACTGAGGATGAATGTGAGGAAGCTTGGTGGGCGGCACTTGATTTAGTCGGTCATGTTAATCATTATATAGAAAACAAGCAGCTCAATTCAAAGGACGCAATCAAGCAGGTCGCAAAAGATCGCAATATACAAAAACGCGATGTATATCAAGCGTATCACATTGATATACAATAAAAATTATAACGATGAATAAGCATAAAAAAACTTCCGAAGATCGGAAGTTTTTTTATTTATATCATTTATTTAGAAGCAGTGAAGTTTTGTTGAATTTCTTGGATAAGTAATTCAGCACCTTCACGACTAAGAATCAATTTACCATTAGCAAGTGTAAGGTTATTATCGGAAACTTCACCTGTAACTTGGCAAGTCATGTTTGGTTTGTATTTTTTCAAGATGATGCGTTCGTCATCAACATAGATCTCAAGAGCATCTTTCTCAGCGATACCCAATGTACGACGAAGTTCGATTGGAATAACCACCCGGCCTAACTCATCAACTTTACGAACAATACCTGTAGATTTCATTTTAAAATTCTCCTCTCAGTTACAATCTAGTACCCTATTTCTATTTTTTTCGCCAATATTCGACAAATTTTTTTATAAATTTATAATACCAGCCATTCCCAAATCCGTCAATGATTTATTTTCATTTTTTTGTAAAAAAGAAAGCGGCTGCATTCCGATGAAAAAAAGACTTTTAAAGAGAAAAAAATGTTTATGTCTTTATAATTCAAGAAATAATAGGCTGCAAATAATTACTCAATTCACCACAATTCGACAAAGTGTGCATGTATCTCTCCATCTTTATTATATGATTAAATGCAATTTAGTTTCAAAACAAAAGTTCTGAATTAAGGATAATTTTCCAGGAATATTTTCAAATTTGTGAGTTGTTGCACAAAAAAAAGAATTTTAGGTATATTTTGTTGAGGTAAGAGGTAATGCTGACATAAGGGAAGCTGACATCGTGAACCCTTATTTTTAAAATGACATTTACTTATATTATTTTTTATTCTATTAACAAGTTGATTAGTGATTATTGTCGCGTAGAATCGTATATAGCGTTAAAATAGAGATAATAGCTTAAATATATAGTCTTATGGCTTTGGGCAGTCCTAAAGCGGTTTTGCAAAAGATGAGGAGGGAACGAAGTGCAAGAAAAATTAAAAACATTCTATATCACGACACCCATATATTATCCGAGTGGTAATTTACATATAGGGCACGCATATACGACAGTGGCAGGTGATGCCATGGCTCGTTATAAAAGGATGCGTGGTTTTGATGTGATGTATTTAACAGGCACTGATGAACATGGTCAAAAAATCCAGCGTAAAGCAGCTGAAGAAGGAATCACTCCACAGCAATATGTAGATAATATCGTATCAGGGATTAAAGAGCTCTGGGAAAAACTTGATATTTCTTATGATGATTTCATTAGGACGACAGAAGATCGCCATAAAGAGGTTGTAGCCAAGATCTTTAAAAGGCTATTGGACCAGGGTGATATATACTTGGATCAATATGAAGGATGGTATTGTACACCTTGTGAATCTTTCTTCACGGATCGTCAGGTGGAAGAAAGCAATGGAAACTGTCCAGATTGCGGCAGACCCGTTGAAAAGGTGAAAGAAGAGTCTTATTTCTTTAAGATGAGTAAATATGCGGATCGATTACTGAAGTTTTATGAGGAAAATCCGGATTTCATTCAACCGGAATCCCGCAAAAACGAGATGATCAATAACTTCATCAAACCTGGATTGGAAGATTTGGCCGTTTCACGTACTACTTTCGATTGGGGCATCAAGGTGCCAGGAGATCCAAAGCACGTTATTTATGTATGGATTGATGCATTGACTAACTATATAACGGCATTAGGGTATGGAACGGATAATGACTCTAAATACCTGAATTATTGGCCTGCGGATGTACATCTTGTCGGAAAGGAAATTGTCCGTTTCCATACAATTTATTGGCCGATTATGTTAATGGCTCTTGACGTACCGCTTCCCAAGAAAGTCTTTGCACATGGCTGGCTTCTCATGAAAGATGGTAAAATGTCCAAATCAAAAGGGAATGTAGTGGATCCCGTTACATTGATTGATCGTTATGGTTTGGATTCTTTACGGTATTACTTATTGCGTGAAGTCCCATTTGGTTCTGATGGAGTATTTACACCGGAAGGGTTTGTAGAACGGATCAATTTTGACCTTGCAAATGATTTAGGGAATTTATTAAATAGAACAGTGGCAATGGTCAATAAGTACTTTGATGGTGTTATTCCAAGTTACGAAGGATCAAATGGCGAATTCGAAAAAGCTTTGGTTGAAATGAACCAAAGCACGGTAGGCAAGTATGAGGAAGCCATGGAAAACATGGAATTTTCAGTTGCACTCACATCCATTTGGCAACTCGTGAGCAGAACTAATAAATTCATTGATGAAACCCAGCCATGGACTCTTGCTAAAGATGAATCAAGGAAAGAAGACCTTGCCAGTGTCATGGTTCATTTGGCGGAGTCATTACGCAGGACGGCAATTCTTTTAAAGCCTTTCTTGACGCAAACACCGGAAAAAATCTTTGCTCAGCTTAGCATCAAAGATAATGCTTTAAAATCATGGGATAGCTTAGCGGAGTTCGGTCAAATTCCTGCTGAAACAAAAGTTTTGAAGGGTGAGCCGATCTTCCCCCGTTTGGATATGGAAGAGGAAGTTTTATATATTAAAGAACAAATGCAGGGTGGAGCCCCTGAGGCCGAGGAAAAAGTGGAAGAGACGATTCCAGAGGTTGATGAAATCACTATTGATGACTTTACAAAAGTAGAGCTTCGTGTTGCTCAGGTCATGGAAGTGGAGCCGGTAAAGAAAGCGGATAAGCTTCTTAAACTGCAGCTTGATTTAGGTTATGAGAAACGGCAAGTCGTATCAGGCATTGCTCAGCACTATAAACCTGAAGATTTAGTAGGCAAAAAAGTGATATGCGTAACGAATTTGAAACCTGTTAAACTTCGTGGAGAGCTCTCTCAAGGAATGATATTGGCGGGCAGCCAGGATGGTGTGCTCTCAGTCGCTACAATAGATTCATCGATTCCAAATGGTTCAAAGGTGAAATAAACCCACGAAAACATAAAGGTGTTTCATATGAAACATTTTTATGTTTTTTTCTTTATGTTTTTGGAGAAAGTAAATTATACAGGTTTTGATTATTAGGTCTATTTTTACTTGTTGGGCATATAGGCTCCTTTGTAATCTTTTTGTTACCTAAATGTGAAACATAAAACTTTCATTTTTTTATAAAATAGTGCTAGAAAGGAAGAAAAATAATGTTATTTGACACACATGTACATGTTAATGCAGAACAATTCAACGAGGATCTCGATGATGTCATAGAACGAGCTAAGGAAGCAGGAGTGAATAATATGGTAGTCGTTGGTTTTGACCAGCCTACCATTATAAGGGCAATGGAATTAATAGAAACTTATGATTTCATGTATGCCGCAGTCGGATGGCATCCAGTGGACGCTATAGATATGACCGAGAAGGACTTACAATGGATCGAGGAGTTATCCAATCATCCAAAGGTTGTAGCTATTGGTGAAATGGGTCTTGATTATCATTGGGATAAATCACCTAAAGATGTTCAAATGGAGGTATTCAGGAAGCAAATCCGATTGGCGAAAAAAGTGGGGCTGCCCATCATCATCCATAATCGGGAAGCGACCGCGGATATCGTGAACATATTAAAGGAGGAAGCGGCATCAGAGGTGGGAGGCATCATGCATTGCTTTAGCGGAAGTGCAGAAACAGCTTTGGAATGCATCAATATGAATTTTTATATTTCATTGGGTGGCCCTGTGACCTTCAAGAATGCAAAAAAGCCAAAAGAGGTAGCGGCGGCCGTACCTTTAGAGCGTTTACTGATTGAAACCGATTGTCCATATTTGGCTCCGCATCCATATAGAGGAAAGCGTAATGAACCTTCCTATGTGAAGCTTGTTGCTGAACAAATCGCAGAAATCAAACAACTCACAATAGAGGAAGTTTCCCAGGCAACAACCGAAAATGCCAAGAAATTATTCGGCATTAACTGACAGCTTTTTTTACAATATCTCCCGGGATTCGCTAGCCAAAATCGCATTTTTTTAGATTTCTACAAATCTTACACCTATTTTAGGCTTATGATGTCGAGAATTCGCCCTTTCCTTTTCACCATAAGATATGCATAATAGGTAGTAATTTCCTAAATGAGAAGTGAATGGGTTGACAGCTTGATAACTATGTCTATATAATCACCGGGAGGAAGGAGGAGTTTTTCATTCTATTAAAAACTATGAAAAACCTTATTCCCAAACCTTTTGGGAAGAAGAGAATGGCAATTGCCATATGCAGTGCGATTCTTGTTTCTACAGCATTGGGAATACTAATCCATCAAGGAACAAAGCATACAGTCACAATAATGCTAGACGGAAAAAAAGAGGTAGTGCGGACACACGCTGCTACTGTAAATGATATGTTGAAAGATTTAGAGATTAACGTTAAAGCGGTAGACTATGTCCACCCATCAAGAGACACGGCGGTTGATGATGATTTAGAGGTGGTTTGGAAGCCTGCACAAAAAATCGTCTTGGTACAAGATGGTAAGGCGGAGAAAGTTTGGTCCACTGCCGATACGGTAGACGAACTTTTAAAAGAACAAGATCTGAGTGTGAAGGAACAGGATAAGATTACGCCTTCAAAAAATACGAAGCTGAATGCCAATATGGAAGTTTCCATAGACAAAGCCTTTTCACTGAAATTAGTGGTAGCTGGAGACGAAAAGAAGGTATGGTCAACTTCGACTACTGTCGCTGACTTTTTAAAGCAACAAGGAGTAAAACTCAATGATTTGGATCGGGTTGAGCCAGAATTAGCCGAAAAAGTTGAAGCTGAGAATACGGTAAACGTAATTCGAATTGAAAAAGTCACCGATGTAGTGGAAGAACCAGTTGACTTTGCTGTCATAACTAAAAAAGATGACTCCTTATCAAAAGGGAAAGAGAAAATTGTTAAAGAAGGAAAAGACGGACTTATTTCTAAGGAATATGAAGTTATTAAAGAGGATGGCAAAGAGGTCAAAAGAGAATTACTTTCAGAAAAAGTTGTTAGTAAAAAGCAGGATAAAGTTGTAACGGTCGGAACTAAAACAACGGTTGCCCAGGCTTCCCGCGGAGTAACTAACGTTAGTTCTACTAGTGGAAAAGAAATATACGTATCATCAACGGCTTATACTGCCAGTTGTAAGGGCTGTTCCGGTGTCACGTCAACAGGCGTAGATCTAAAGAGTAGTCCGGGTGCGAAAATCATTGCTGTCGATCCAAGCGTAATCCCTATGGGGTCGAAAGTATATGTAGAGGGCTATGGCTATGCAGTAGCTGCTGACAAAGGCGGGGCAATAAAGGGAAATAGAATTGACGTCTTCTTTTCCTCAAAAAATGATGCCTATCGCTGGGGTGCAAAGAAAGTTAAGATTCGGGTATTGGACTAATAAAGTTTCTCTCGCAGGAGATGAATTCGTCTCCTGCTTTTTGACGTTTTATTTTTCCACTTCTTGAAAAAGCCCATGTAAAACTGTTTTAATAAGATAGACGACTTAATATTCCATAAGATTTCATTATAAGCGTTTAAACTTTCATAAAGATGTTGACCTGGATTCACTCCTATCCTGGAAATTAAAAAGAAAAAGGGTGGGTGTCCAACGCGTTTATCAAGAGCTAAGCAAAGCGCTTGCGCTTTTCTGTATGGAGGAAAACATGAAAAAGATTAAAGAAATTATTGTTGTAGAGGGTAAAGACGATACGGTAGCGATTAAAAGGGCAGTAAATGCTGATACAATCGAAACGAACGGTTCCGCTGTGAATGATTCCTGTATTGAGCAGGTAAGGCTGGCACAAAAGACACGTGGAGCCATCATTTTCACAGACCCTGATTTTCCTGGTCAAAAAATCAGGAATATAATTTCAGAACAAGTAAAAGGCTGTAAACACGCCTTTTTAACGAAGAAGGAAGCCCTTCCTAAGTCAGGGAAAGGGATAGGTGTGGAACATGCTTCTCCTGAGGCAATTCGTAATGCTTTAAAGGAAGCCCAATTAATGGATGAAGAAGCTTCGGAAGAGATTTCACAGCAGGATTTAATAGATGCAGGTTTAATTGGAGGATCCGGTGCCAAGGAGCGAAGGGAAAAACTTGGATTTATTTTGAAAATCGGGTTTACCAATGGTAAACAGTTATATAAAAGGCTAAAAATGTTCCAAATATCAACTGAGGCTTTTGCTGAAGCGATGGTACAGATAAACCAGGAGGAAAAAAATGAATAAGGATATTGCAACCCCTGTCAGAACGAAAGATATATTGAAGAAGTACGGATTCTCCTTTAAAAAGAGCTTAGGTCAGAACTTTTTAATCGATACGAATATCCTGAAACGTATTGTCGAACATGCAAATTTAACAGAGGAAAGCGGCGCCATCGAAATTGGGCCGGGGATCGGCGCCTTGACTGAACAACTAGCAAAAAGCAGCAAAAAGGTTACGGCCTTTGAGATTGATCAGCGTTTATTGCCCATCCTATCGGATACACTGTCTCCTTATAACAATGTTAACATCATTCACGGGGATGTACTAAAAGCTGATGTTAAGAAGGTCATCGAAGAAGAATTTGCTGGCTTCTCGGACCTAATGGTGGTTGCAAATCTGCCTTACTATGTCACGACGCCCATCATTTTAAAGCTATTGTCTGAGGACCTGCCCATTAGAGGCATCGTATGCATGCTGCAAAAAGAAGTGGCTGATCGAATTGCCGCTAAACCTGGGACAAAGGAATACGGTTCTTTATCCATCGCCATTCAATATTATACTGAAGCGGAAACAGTGATGATTGTACCCAAAACGGTATTCATGCCTCAACCTAATGTTGATTCAGCTGTAATACGCCTTACTAGGCGGGTTAAGCCGATCGTCGAGGTCCTTGATGAGGATTTCTTCTTCATTGTGACCCGGGCGAGCTTTGCACAGCGTAGGAAAACGATTTTAAACAACTTAACCAGTCAGCTTCCAGATGGTAAATCGAAAAAAGAACTAATACTTGCCGCTCTCGAAGCCTCGGAAGTGGATCCGTCAAGACGGGGAGAAACACTGAGCATCAAAGAGTTTGGACGCTTGAGTGATGCGTTATTGCCAAATTTCAAATAAATCAAATGTAAAAATTCAAGTCGGAAATGGGATCACTCCCAGCTTCCGGCTTTTTTCTTTTGAATTTGGCCTAACATGAATGGAACGTACCCAAAAATGTAGTCAATCCCCATCTTTCACCATTCAAGAATGATTCGCATAACTTAAGAATGAAAATAAACTAGGGCGGGCTGAAAATAAGTCTTCTCATGGGGTGGGGCCATGAATATTCAAATAAACGATATTGTTGGTCGGGTTTCTTATAAATGCGACGTGTTGTTCCGGGTAATCGATATCCGCGATATTGATGGAAGACGTGAAGCAATTCTTTATGGGGAAGATATCCGGCTGATTGCAGATGCACCTTTTCAAGATTTAATGATCATAAATGATAATGAAAGAAATGATAGGCAAAGGTCGAATGAGGTACTTCTAGAACAATCAGACCGCTTATTAACACAAGATCTGGAGCTGCAACAACAAAAAAACGGCTATCAATCCAGTAATGGCTATCGTTATAGCGGTGAATATTTTCAGATACCAGGTAGGGTCCTCCATGTTGATGGGGATGCATCTTACTTAAGGAAATGCATGGATCTATATCAGAAATTCGGTATTCCGGTCAACGGTATCTATTGCAATGAAAAGGAAATGCCCCAAAGAATCGGGGGTTTACTGGACCATTATCGGCCGGATATCCTTGTTGTCACCGGTCATGATGCTTATTCAAAATCAAAAGGACCAATGTCCGATATCAATGCCTACCGTCACTCTAAGGACTTTGTACTGACAGTTAGAGAAGCGAGAAGGAAGGTTTCTCATTTAGATCAACTTATTATCTTTGCCGGGGCATGTCAATCTCACTTTGAATCGCTGATCCAAGCTGGGGCAAATTTTGCAAGTTCCCCTTCCCGTGTAAATATTCATGCTCTCGATCCAGTATATATAGTCGGAAAGATAAGCTTTACGCCTTTTTCTGAGCATCTTCATGTATGGGATGTCCTTCGGAATACATTAACGGGAGAGAAGGGCTTAGGGGGAGTTGAGACAAAAGGGGTGTTGCGGACAGGGTTGCCTTTCAAGCCATTTCAGGAAGAATGAACGGGCTGCATTTTGAAAGAATGCAGCTTGCTTTTATCGTGTCAGAATTCGGATATCATCAACAAAAACCAGGGTTTTTGTTGAGTAATGCCACTAGGTGAGGATTTAATTACGAAAATTCGGCTTAATAAATAATGAAATAGTTCGTTTACATAATTTTTCATTTCCCAGGATATAATAAAATTGTTCGCGATTTTGCCGAATTTCAGATAAAAATATATTGACTACATTTTTAAGTGCTGATATAATTTATTATTTTGTTTGCGTATATTTGTAATTTGTGATATACTTAACTTAGTGAGGTGGACCGAAAATGCCAAAAACTCTAGCTGATATTAAAACTGCACTTGATTCAAACCTAGGTAAAAGATTGCTCTTAAAAGCAAACGGTGGAAGAAGAAAGACTGTAGAACGTTTTGGAACTTTGGCGGAAACTTATCCGGCTGTTTTTGTAATTGAGCTCGACCAAGACGAAAATGCGTTTGAAAGAGTATCTTACAGCTATGCGGATGTTTTAACGGAAACCGTAGAACTAACATTTTTAAACAAACAACAAGAGATTTAACTTAGACGAGGCAGCGAACAATTTTTGTTTGCTGCTTTTTGTTTTTTTAAAATATCCTGTGAGCTCCAATAAAGGCTTAAAAAGGATGTAATGAAATAGCGTATGATGCAAACACTAGGCATGTGACAGTATGTGAAAGGGGTTGTTTCGCTTGGGCAGGAAAAAAGGGATTATGTCAAACGATCTTAAAGAGGAATTGGCAAAAGAACTTGGATTTTACGATGTTGTCCAGAAAGAAGGCTGGGGAGGAATCCGGGCCAGGGACGCAGGAAACATGGTGAAACTTGCGATCGAAAAAGCGCAACGTCAATTGGTGAACAAAGAGTAAGATAAACACTTAATTGTATCATGCTGTCATACTGAAAGAAGCCAGACTCTTTATACAATGTATAGCCCTATTCATTTTTGCTTACATTGTAGATAAGGAGTCTGGTTTTTTTATGTATCGGTAAATGCTATATATGGATATGTAGCAAGTCTTTTGGGAAGCAGGAATGAGTTGATCTCCCATGTACCTACATGTGTCTATTCTCCTCTAAAGGTCATCTTAGCGTCATTACATTGAAATTACGGTGAAAAAACCTTTAGAATATAAACAAATATGATAGAATAGGACAAGAACTTTTAAGAACGTTAAAGTAGGTGGACATATTGAAGCTTATGGAAAAAGCCCCGGCTAAAATCAATTTGGCTTTGGATGTGCTTTTCAAACGGCCTGATGGGTATCATGAGGTGGAAATGATCATGACGACAGTCGACCTTGCCGATAGAATTGAACTAAAGGAAATTAAGGGAAATCATATTCAAATTCTATCCCATAATCGATTTGTTCCGGATGATCACCGGAATTTAGCTTATCAAGCCGCATTTATTCTAAAGGAACGTTTTGGTATCAATAAAGGTGTTTCTATAACCATAGAGAAAAATATACCTGTAGCTGCAGGACTTGCTGGTGGAAGCAGTGATGCTGCAGCTACCTTGAGAGGCTTAAATAGACTGTGGAAGCTTGGTCTTTCCATGGATGAACTTGCGGAAATAGGAGCTGAAATTGGCTCTGATGTTTCATTTTGTGTGTATGGAGGAACGGCATTGGCAAGAGGGCGCGGTGAAAAAATCACGCATCTCCCTGCACCGCCAAAATGCTGGGTCATCTTGGCCAAACCGACAATCGGCGTTTCGACTGCTGATATATACAAAAGGCTCCAAATTTCTAAAATGGATCACCCAGATGTACCTGGAATGATTTCGGCTATTAAGGAAAATAATTATCACGATGTATGTCAGGGTTTGGGCAATGTTCTAGAACAAGTGACATTGCAGTTATACCCAGAGGTTGCGAATATTAAAGATCAAATGAAAACATTTGGAGCAGATTCGGTCTTGATGAGCGGAAGTGGTCCGACCGTTTTTGGTTTGGTGGAGCATGATTCGCGGATGCAAAGAATTTATAATGGACTTCGGGGATTTTGTGATCAAGTCTATGCGGTCCGCTTATTAGGTGATCGAAACAATCTTGAATAGAAACGTACATTAGTGGTATAGTTGCTTTATAATATTCGGAATTCACAAAGGGGGTGTCTCAATGAAATTTCGTCGCAGCGAGAGGCTAGTCGATATGACCAATTATTTATTAGAACATCCAGGGGAACTTGTTTCGCTGACTTATTTTGCTGAAAGGTATAGTTCGGCAAAATCCTCGATCAGTGAAGATTTGACAATCATCAAAGATACCTTTGAACAACGCGGGATAGGTTCTTTAACAACTGTTCCAGGTGCGGCAGGTGGAGTGAAGTATATTGTTTCCATCAAGGAAGCTGAAGTCAATGCCTTCATTGACGGATTATGCGATACGATCGCTAGTCCCGAAAGGTTACTTCCTGGCGGCTATCTATATATGACAGACATATTAGGTCATCCACAAACCGTGAATAAGGTTGGAAGGATAATCGCTTCAATGTATGCCAAGAAAAATGTCTCTGTCATTATGACAATGGCAACTAAAGGGATATCATTAGCATACGCCGTGGCAAATTATTTGAATGTTCCAGTTGTCATTGTAAGTAGGAATAATAAAGTAACGGAAGGTTCTACAGTGAGCATCAATTATGTTTCAGGCTCTTCAAAGAGGATTCAGACGATGGTACTCTCTAAAAGAAGCTTGGTTGAGGGTTCGAATGTATTAATTGTAGATGATTTCATGAAGGCTGGGGGTACCATTAATGGTATGGTCAGTTTATTGGATGAATTTAAGGCAACAGTTGCCGGAATTGCGGTGCTGGTCGAATCCGAACATACTGAAGAATGTCTTGTCGAGGACTATGTTTCACTGATCAAGTTGACCCAGGTGGTCGAAAGAGACAAAAAAATCAATGTCAGTCGTGGGAATTATTTTTCGCAAAAGGAATAGGGGGAATCATTTCATGAAAACGATACATACGGATGAAGCACCGGCAGCGATCGGCCCATATTCACAAGGCGTGATCGTGGATAAGTTATTTTTCAGTTCAGGACAAATCCCTCTTACTGCTTCTGGTGAGATGGTAACAGGGAATGTTAAGGAACAGACACACCAGGTCTTTAAAAATCTCCAAGCTGTATTGAAAGAAGCGGGAGCCTCATTGGAAACTGTCATTAAAGCTACGGTATTCATTAAAAGCATGGACGATTTCGGTTCGATTAATGAAATATACGGAGAATATTTTTCAAGTCACAAACCTGCTCGCTCTTGTGTAGAGGTTGCCAGGCTTCCTAAAGATGCACTAGTGGAAATAGAAGTGGTTGCGCTCGTTAAATAAACGGGCGTTTTTTTTGTGAATTTTTTTAAAGGGAATTGGCAATGGGCAATTTCCTTGTAATATAAGGGTGATTTTTAGTATTTTTGAAAACTAGGCTGAATTTTCTAAAAAACTTACAGATAATAGAAGGAGTTCACGTTTTTTTGTTGAATATGTACTTTAAGTTTTAACAACAACAAAAAGGGATGGTGAGCTTAAATGGAAGTAACTGACGTAAGATTACGCCGTGTGAATACGGATGGTCGTATGAGAGCTATCGCATCAATTACACTGGATAATGAATTTGTGGTTCATGATATTCGTGTAATCGACGGAAACAATGGTTTATTTGTAGCTATGCCAAGTAAACGAACTCCAGATGGAGAATTCCGGGATATCGCTCATCCAATCAATTCCTCGACACGCGGGAAAATTCAAGAAGCTGTCTTGACAGAATATCATCGATTGGGAGAACTTGAAACTGAATTAGAGGAAGCTGGAGCAGGAGCTTCTTAATTAACCTTGCCTTAAAACTTTAAATTTATAATTCGTGCACCTAGAGCCTACTTCATAAGTAGTGCTCTTTTTTATTTTATTCGGAAACGATAAGTTTAGAACTTATCCCCTTTTCAGACAGGAATTTGTTTAATTTGGCAGATAGTGTAATGATCACGGTGCTATCTTCAAAGATTTAAGTACCCGACTTTTTTATTTTTTAAACCTTTTTTATTCATCCTTATATTGCCTCCCCAAAGAAGCGGGATGGACAGAATAGCATTAACGGAGTTTACTATACCTCTAATGACCTGAATATGAAATGGATCTGTAACTGAGTTTCGGAATGGGCGTTAACAAAGGATGCAGTGGCTCCTAAAGGCATGTACATAGGGCATAATGCGATCAGGGTAGTGTTTTGGGATAATGGAGGGTAGCTTGTGTTATAAAGGGGAGAAGACATGGTTTCTGTATTATGCCAATAATGAATATAACATGGACCAGGCATATTATTATTACTTGAATGATTTAAAAGAAGACTAAAAGGACCAATAAAAACGTTTTTAAGGCTGCGAAAATTTACCTTTGCTGTTGACAATTATATGTACTTTTAATTGTTACCTTGAAAAGAATCACTATTTGAGATAATATTTTTAGTGGATAAAAAGGTGAAAATGGAGGCCTGTTATGAGTAATCGCTATGCAATAATATTGGCCGCTGGGCAAGGTACTAGGATGAAATCTAAGCTTTATAAGGTTTTACACCCTGTTTGCGGAAAACCAATGGTACAACATGTCATCGATCAAGTCAATCAACTTCAAATAGAAGATATTGTAACAGTTATCGGCCATGGAGCTGAAAAAGTTCAAGAACAACTTGGTGATTCATGCGAGTATGCCTTACAAGGTCAGCAATTAGGTACAGCACATGCTGTAATGCAAGCGGAAAGCGTTTTATCCGATAAAAGTGGAACGACCCTTGTTATTTGCGGTGATACGCCTTTGATCAAAGCAGAAACGATGAAAGAGCTTATAGCATTGCATGAGCAGAGTCAGGCGAAAGCAACAATCTTAACAGCATATGCAGATAACCCTGCTGGCTATGGAAGGGTCCTTCGCGGTGGAGGCGGACTTGTAGAAAAAATCGTCGAGCATAAGGATGCCACTGATGAAGAAAAATATGTTAAGGAAATAAATACCGGAACATATTGCTTCGATAACCAAGCATTATTTAGCGCGCTGAAAAAAGTTTCAAATGAAAATGTCCAGGGAGAATATTACTTACCGGATGTTATTGAAATTTTAAAACAAGAAGGCGAAGTGGTGACGGCCTTCCAATCAAGTGACTTCGAGGAGACATTAGGTGTAAATGACCGAGTGGCTTTATCGCAGGCTGAGCAAATTTTACGGAAACGCATCAATGAATCGCATATGAGAAATGGCGTAACAATCATCGATCCTCTTACTACGTTCATTGAAGCGGATGTGCAGATCGGACAGGATACGGTCATTAACCCTGGGTCATGCATAAAAGGAAATAGTATTATCGGGCAGGATTGTTTGATTGGCCCGAATACAGAAATCAAAAATTGTGAAATTGGTGATGGAACGGAAATCCTCCAATCGGTTGTACACGAAAGCAGTATTGGAAGTTCTGTTAAAATCGGTCCTTTTGCACATGTTAGACCTCAATCAGATATTCAGGATTCCGTTAAAATCGGTAATTTTGTAGAAATTAAAAAGACCGTTTTTGGCAAAGGAAGCAAGGCCTCCCATTTGAGTTATATTGGCGATGCAGAGGTTGGGGAGAATGTTAATATAGGCTGCGGATCTATTACCGTGAATTATGACGGGGAAAATAAACATTTGACGAAGATTGAAGACAATGTCTTCATAGGCTGCAATTCTAATCTTGTTGCACCTGTGACGATAGGAGAAGGAGCATATGTAGCTGCAGGGTCAACCATCACTCAAGATGTACCGCAGGAAGCTCTATCCGTTGCTCGGGCTCGTCAAGTTAATAAAGAAGATTATGTCAAGAAATTGAAATTTAATAAATAACCGACGGAGGTCAACATGTCAAATCAGTATTTAGATCCTAATTTAAAAGTATTCTCTTTAAATTCAAACTTCGATTTAGCTCAAGAAATTGCTGCTGCAATCGGTGTTGAGCTTGGAAAATGTAGCGTAACAAGTTTCAGTGACGGTGAAGTTCAGATTAATATTGAAGAAAGTATTCGTGGCTGTGACGTTTACGTAATCCAATCAACAAGTCAGCCAGTCAATGAAAATTTAATGGAACTTTTAATTATGATCGATGCTCTTAAACGTGCTTCAGCTAAAACGATCAATATCGTAATGCCATATTACGGTTATGCCCGACAAGATCGTAAAGCGCGTGCGCGTGAACCAATTACAGCTAAACTAGTTGCTAATCTTTTAGAGACAGCTGGTGCCCACCGTGTAATTACATTAGATCTTCACGCGCCACAAATTCAAGGTTTCTTCGATATTCTGATTGATCACCTTGTTGCTGTTCCGATCTTAGCGGATTTCTTCAAAGAAAAAGATTTAAGTGATATCGTCATCGTTTCTCCTGATCATGGTGGTGTAACACGTGCACGTAAAATGGCAGATCGCCTAAAAGCACCGATTGCCATTATCGATAAGCGCCGCCCAAGACCGAACGTGGCTGAAGTCATGAACATCATAGGTAATATTGAAGGGAAGACAGCTATCCTGATTGATGACATCATCGATACTGCAGGTACTATTACACTAGCGGCCAATGCACTTGTAGAGAATGGTGCTAAAGCAGTTTATGCTTGTTGTACACACCCGGTCCTTTCAGGTCCTGCCATCGAAAGGATTCAAAATTCAACAATCAAGGAATTGGTCGTAACTAACTCGATTGCCCTATCCGAAGATAAGAAAATCGATAAAATTGTTGGACTTTCTGTAGCACCGTTGATTGCAGAGGCAATTATTCGTGTCCATGAGGAACAATCAGTCAGCACATTATTCGATTGATAACAATACAGTAACCAAAACACGGCGGGCCTTTGGGCTCGTCGTGTTTTGGTTCAAACCATTCTTTCGAAAATAATTAATTCATAGTTAAGTAGGTCATACAAGCTGAACGCCGATCGGACTACCGAAGGCTCCTTTTCAATTACCATTGAACATTAGGCATTTTTTGCCCTACTGTCATATTGGTGAAGAAAAGGAGCCTTTTATTTTAGATAAATAGTTCAAGAAGGGTGTGAATGAAATATGTGGCGAGCATCCTCATGCTGATATTAAGTGCATAGGCGGGGAGGAAAAAAACAGTTCCAAAAAAAGAAAGGGTCGGATAATGCCATTCGAATCGGTTATCAAAAATTCGGGTCGTTAATCTTTAAAAATCAACAGGGGAACTGGAAACGCATTTAAAACATATGGGATATCCGTCGATTGGACTCCAGCAGGACCCCGGCTACTTGAAACCTTGAATGTCCAGCCTTGATTTTGGGCTTACAGGGGAGGCGCCACCGATATTTGGACAGGCAGCCAAAGCTTCCACTTGTCTATATGGCTAAACAGCCAGCAAACCCTTCAGGAGAGGCTATCGTCGTGCAAAAGAATCACCCATTAAAAAATGTGAAAGATTAAGGGAAAGAAGGTTGGTTTGAATAAAGGCTTTGATGTTCGTCAAAAGCTTTGGAGGAAACTGCTCTCACCTCTTGGAATGCTTTGGCGAGGATTTGCATCTAAGGCTGATTGAAGAACTATAGAGGAAAAAGGACTACTTGACTGCCTTGCTTGTTACAAATGCTGCAGAAGCCGTACTGCTTTTAAGACCTAGTCCTATTAATCGGAAAAGGGGTCATGAATAAGGAAATCAATCTGCCGAGACCACGGCAAACGACAATATTCAATAGTAGCTGCCCAAATACTTAACAGAGTCATGCAAGTTAGGGGCAAAATGGAAAACAAAGCGATTCACGCTTAAACCAAAAAAAAAAGAATGAAAAAGTTTTTTGCAGGAAATTCCTTTGTTTACCATATGTTTATACTGTTATTGTAGCCTTCAGTTTCTACCTTTCATGTTTAATGCCTCGCCATTTAGGGAAATGTTAAATATAGAGAAACTTGTAATTTATAATTAGGAAGGCGGAGGATGTATGAGTAATTTATTAGCTGCAAAGGAACGTACGGATTTAAAACAGTCCAATTTAAGGAATTTGAGGGAAAGCGGTGAAATCCCTGCGATAGTATATGGCAATCAAAATGACAGTACAGCCATTTCGGTCAATAATATTGAACTTCAAAAGACAATAAAGGAAATAGGCCGTAATGGTATCATTTCTTTGGACTTGGAAGGAACGAGTTATAAAGTCATGCTCTCTGACTATCAAAAGGATCCTATAAAGAACTTCATTTATCATGCAGACTTTTTAATTGTAGATATGTCCGCTCAATTACAGGCACAAGTTCGCATTAACCTTGTCGGTGTTTGTAAAGGCGTTAAAGACGGTGGTGTCCTTCAGCAGTCTCTTCATGAAGTGACGGTGACGGCTAAACCTAATGACATTCCTGAATCCATCGACGTTGACGTTACCGAACTACAGGTAGGGGATACAATCTACATATCTGATATCGAAACGAATCAGCAAGTTACTATCGACAATGATGGTGAAGAAGTTGTTGCATCTGTTTTGGCTCCTCGTCAGGAAGAGGAAATAGGTACAGGTGAACAGCAAGATGGAGGTATCCCTGAAAATGCAGAGGGCAGGGAGACAAAAGCGTCACCAGAGTCATGATGCCGGGATTAAACAAGTGAATCATGATATAATAGGCGTAGCTCTTAATGAGTTACGTCTTTTCAATCTCTGGATGCGTTTATTCAAACTGTGCCATTTTTAGGAATTGATTCCTTTAATTAGGGTTTATTTCTAATTAGTTCTCCGGTCGCTTGCAGTCCAGCTTGAAATTAGGGTACTATTTTTCTAAGGTCAATGATCTTGGAAAAAACTTCGTCCCAACGTAACTCCCTAAATAACCGTAATGACGGAGTGTGAAACATGAAAATTATTGTAGGGTTAGGGAACCCAGGTAAACAATACGAAAAAACCCGGCATAACGTCGGATTTGAAGTAATAGATGAGTTATCCAGAAAATGGTCGATCCCACTTGACCAAGCAAAACATAAGGGGATCTATGGTGTGGGAATGGTAAAGGGAGAGAAAGTTTTATTGCTTAAACCCTTAACCTACATGAATTTATCAGGAGAATCCATTTCGGCAGTCATGCATTTCTTTAAGGTGGATATCGCGGATGTAGTCATTATATATGATGACCTTGATTTGCCTCCAGGGAAGCTTCGCCTTCGTCAAAAAGGAAGTGCAGGCGGTCATAATGGGATAAAATCTTCAATTGCCCATTTGGGTACCCAAGAATTCAATCGAATCAGAATAGGCATTGGCCGCCCGATAGGCCGTATTCCAGTACCTGATTATGTATTAGGGCGTTTTACTCCTGAGGAATGGGATCATGTAGGGGCAACAATCGAAAAAAGCGCAGCTTCTTGTGAAGCCTGGATGGAAAAACCATTTATACAGGTCATGAACGAATATAACCAATAGGCAAAGAGTAGATATAAGTAAAGAATAATTCTTCCTGTTTCGCTGAATAAATCCCCTCTACTTTTGTACATACTAACACTATTACTTAAATAGGGGGTTACGAAATGGCTCTCCATTATCGATGCCGACATTGCGGAACTAAACTGGGCTCAATCGAGGCACACTCACTGAGTACGGAGCAGTTAGGTTTTAATCAACTTACCGATGAAGAGCGACAAGAGATGATCGTTTATGATTCTGAAGGGGATATGCATGTAAGGGCGATATGTGAAGATTGTCATGAATCGCTGCAGAGAAACCCTGAATTATATGAAAACGATTATATTATTCATTAGCGGGAGAGGGCTTTGGACAAAATCCAAAGCATTTTTCCGTTTGTCTGGTTTACAAGGGCATATAAAATGAGAAATTACCGTTAATAAAGAGGACGCTTGGTTTTAATGGCCAAGTTTAAATACAAGAGTTTCAAATGGTTTTCGCACGTTATAGAGGGGGGGAAAGAAAATGAATGGATTGCAAAACTTGTTCTCCAAACAAGATGATGTTCATTCGTTAATAGCCGGCATTGATGAAGGGCTTAAGGAACAAATCGTCTCTGGTCTGACAGGTTCCTCGAGATCACTTTTGCTGGCTTCCGTATATGAAAAGACGAATAGGCCGATTTTATTAGTTACCCATAATTTATTGCAAGCACAAAAATTCCATGAAGACCTATCCAGTTTCATTCCCGAGGAAGAATTATATATATATCCAGCCAATGAATTGATTGCGGCTGATTTGAGTGTGGCCAGTCCGGAGTTAAGGGCCCAACGTATAGAGGCATTGAATTTTTGGGCGGAGGGGAAGAAAGGGATTGTCATTGCGCCGATTCCCGGGGTCCGTCGTGTACTTCCTTCAAAGGATATTTGGAAGAGGCATCAGCTTACGTTCAATTTAGGGGAAGACATCGGGCTCGAACCAACGCTTAATAAATTCATTGCTATGGGGTATAACCGGTCTGAAATGGTTGCTTCTCCAGGTGAATTCAGTATCCGGGGCGGTATAATCGATATTTACCCGATCACGGAACCTAATCCAATACGAATTGAATTATTTGATACCGAAATAGATTCAATAAGGACCTTTTCAAGCGAAGATCAGCGATCCATCGAGAAACTCAAGAAAGTGACGATCGGTCCCGTCAGTGAGGCTTTACTAGAGACAGAGCACATCGAAAGAATCATAACAAGGCTTGAGAGCGGATTAAGTAAAAGCTTGAAGAAGCTTAAAGATGAGAAAACCAAGGAACAACTGGTTCAAACGATCAGCTATGAACTTGAGCAGCTGAAAATGGGAAATAAACCAGACCAAATCTTTAAATACTTAAGTTTAGCTTATGAAGATCCAGCTAGTTTAATAGATTATTTACCTGTAAATGGTTTGGTTTTCTTAGATGAAATCAGTCGAATCCAGGAAATCAATGATTCTTTGGAAAAGGAAGAGGCTGGTTGGTACACTGACCTTTTAAGTCAGGGACAGATTATCCATGACATAAAGTTGGCTCATCCCATGCAGGAATTAATAATGAAATCCAGCAGGCCGTTTGTATACCTTTCATTATTTTTACGGCATGTACCGCATACGAATCCTCAGAATATCCTGAATTTTGCCAGTAAACAAATGCAAAATTTCCACGGCCAGATGAATGTGTTCAAAGCTGAACTGGAACGGTGGAAAAAAGGGAAATTTACAGTCGTCATACTTGGACAGGATGATGAACGGGTAAAAAAACTGCATTCGGTTTTAGCCGATTATGATATAGAGGCCGCAGAACTGTTTGATGCGAACAGCATTCTTCCAGGTAAAGTACAGATTTTACGCGGCAGTTTAAATAGCGGCTTTGAATTACCCATGCAGAAATTCTGTATCATTACGGAAACGGAATTGTTTAATAAGAAGTCGAAGAAATCGACACGGAGACAGAAACTATCGAATGCGGAGCGAATCAAGAGTTATTCTGAACTTAAGATCGGTGACTATGTCGTTCATGTTAACCATGGTATCGGGAAATATTTAGGGATTGAAACCCTTACGATAAATGGGGTCCATAAAGATTACCTGAATATTCGTTATCAAGCGGATGACAAATTGTATGTTCCTGTTGACCAAATTGATCTTGTCCAAAAATATGTCGGTTCAGAAGGGAAAGAACCGAAGCTTTATAAGCTAGGCGGAACGGAATGGAAACGTGTTAAAAGCAAGGTTCAATCATCAGTTGAAAACATTGCTGATGATTTAATCAAGTTATATGCAGAAAGGGAAGCGGCAAAGGGCTATGCTTTTTCACCTGATGGTGATATGCAGAGAGAGTTCGAAACTTCATTCGCTTATAATGAAACGGAAGATCAATTACGTTCTATAGTCGAAATCAAAAAGGATATGGAACGGGAACGGCCGATGGATCGTTTATTATGCGGTGATGTCGGATATGGGAAGACAGAGGTGGCCATCCGTGCCGCTTTTAAAGCCATTATGGATGGCAAGCAAGTTGCCTTTCTTGTTCCGACCACAATCCTCGCCCAGCAGCATTATGAAACATTAAGGGAGCGTTTTCAGGATTATCCCATTTCGATTGGTCTTATGAGCCGTTTCCGGAGTAAAAAACAGCAAACGGAGACGATTAAAGGATTGAAGGCCGGCACGGTGGATATTGTGGTAGGCACGCATAGGATTTTATCCAAAGATATCGTGTACCGCGATTTGGGATTGCTTATCATAGATGAAGAACAGCGCTTTGGCGTTACACATAAGGAGAAGATCAAACGGTTAAAAACAAATGTGGATGTACTGACTTTGACTGCGACGCCGATTCCAAGGACCCTTCATATGTCCATGTTGGGCGTGAGGGACTTGTCCGTTATCGAAACACCTCCTGAGAATCGCTTCCCGATTCAAACTTATGTGATGGAGTATAATGGCTCGTTGGTAACGGAAGCGATAGAACGGGAATTGGCCAGGGATGGCCAGGTTTATTTCCTATACAATCGGGTAGAGGATATAGCAAGAAAAGCAGAAGAAATTTCCATGTTAGTACCCGATGCCCGTGTGACATTTGCTCATGGGCAAATGTCAGAGCAAGAGCTGGAAGCCGTCATGTTTGGCTTTTTAGAGGGTGAATATGATGTTTTGGTAAGTACAACCATTATTGAGACAGGTGTCGATATCCCGAATGTAAATACACTAATAGTGAATGAAGCAGATAGAATGGGACTTTCACAGCTCTATCAGCTACGTGGCCGTGTAGGGCGATCCAATCGGGTGGCATATGCATTCTTTACTTATAGGAAAGATAAAGTATTGACGGAAGTCGCAGAAAAACGTCTCCAATCCATTAAGGAATTTACAGAATTGGGTTCAGGGTTCAAAATTGCGATGCGTGATTTATCCATCAGGGGAGCTGGAAATATTCTAGGGGCTCAACAACACGGCTTCATCGATTCGGTTGGTTTTGATTTGTACTCACAAATGTTGAAAGAAGCGGTGGATGCAAAACGTAATGATCAACCAGTCGAAGAAAAGAACACCCTTGAAATTGACGTTGAAGTGGATGCATATATACCTGATGCCTACATAATGGATGGACATCAGAAAATAGAAATGTATAAAAGGTTCAGGGGCATTACCTCACTTGAAGAAGTGGAAGAATTACAAGATGAAATGCTCGATCGTTTCGGAGAGTATCCCGAAGAAGTCGCCTATCTATTCATGATCGCCGAGATGAAGGTATATGCTGAAAAAGCTGGAATTGAAAGCATTAAACAATTGAAGCAGGAAATCAGCATTCTTATTAGGGAAAAGGTAAGCAGCGATGTGGATGGACAAAAGGTGTTTGAGCTGGGATCAAAGTATGGCCGTATGGTTGGCTTTGGCATGGACGGCAATCGAATGAAGCTGGTCCTGCACATAAAAGGCGTAGAACAAAGCAAATGGCTTAATATCCTATTTGAGATGGCCAAGGGCTTACAGCATGTAAAAAAAGAGACTCAAGCCACAAAGAACTAAAAGTGAATGATTATCCTCTTGAAGAAATGTTTTTTAAGATACCATGGTAAAAGAGTGCAACGAAAAGAAAAATTTTTTCAAAGTGCATAGAACTTACCATTAGAAAAATACTAAGTACAATAGCTGGTGATGATTTTGCTACAAAAAGAGGATTTATCAAATCAATTAGATGAAAGTGAGGCAACATTAGATGAAAGCAACTGGTATCGTTCGCCGAATTGATGATTTAGGAAGAGTCGTCATCCCGAAAGAAATTCGAAGGACCCTCCGTATTCGTGAAGGGGATCCATTGGAAATCTTTGTAGACAGAGACGGAGAAGTCATCTTAAAGAAATATTCTCCTATTAGTGAATTAGGAGATTTTGCAAGAGAATATGCAGAAGCACTTTATGATAGCCTTGGAAACCCAGTTATGATTTGTGACAGGGATACTTACATTGCAGTGGCAGGTGGCTCCAAAAAAGAATACTTAAATAAAAGCGTTAGTGAACTAGTGGAAAAAATCATGGAAGAAAGAAATCCTGTTTTGGAATCTCCGAATGGACAAATTTCCTTCGTTGATTCAAATGACGAAGAGGTCCAATCATATACTGCAGCTCCGATCATTGCGAGTGGCGACCCGATTGGTGCCGTCTTGATTTTCTCTAAAGAAGGTACCATTGGAGAAGTGGAACAGAAATCGGTTGAAACCGCAGCAAGTTTTCTAGCTAGACAAATGGAACAGTAAGTTTGGACATGCCATTATATTTTTAGATGTGGAAAGGGCAGCAATCGCTGCCCTTTTTGCTCTTTATTAAACGGATTGGGGAGGACAATAAAAAGGAGGAGCATTTTCTCGAGGTGAATATGGGGATTAATTAACAGTATGGTTACAAATGAAAATTAACCACTTGAATTATGCTATAATAACTACCACATATGAGTGAAAAGGGGAAAAAGAATGGCTGAAAAGCCTTATAAAACTTCAAATGAACTTTTTCGAAGTGCGCTGATCCTGAGCGTAGCAGCGATTATCGTTAAAGTTTTGAGCGCGGCATATCGCATACCTTATCAGAACATAGCAGGCGACATCGGGTTTTATATCTATCAGCAGGTATATCCCTTCTACGGTGTTGCTTTTACATTATCAACACTTGGCTTCCCTGTTGTCATATCCAAATTGATCGCAGAGCGGGAGTCTTCAAAAAATAATTTTGCGGTCAAGGACATTTTAGTCACCTCATTCATCGTCTTAAGTTCGATAGGAATCATGATGTTTGCTGCACTGTTTCTTGGCGCTGATTGGATTGCCGGATGGATGAAGGATCCGAATTTAGCCAGTCTGCTAAGAATCACTGCCTATTCCTATTTATTAATGCCGATTTCATCCGTATTAAGAGGGTATTTTCAAGGAATAAACGACATGATACCTACAGCGAGTTCGCAGGTCGCTGAACAATGTATCCGTGTATTGACGATACTGGTGCTTTCCACAATATTCGTGTATCAGGGCTACTCTCATTATGTGGTCGGTAAGGGGGCGGTTTTCGGTTCGATTACTGGCGGCATAACTGGCCTGGTACTGCTTATTGTTTTCGTAATTTTAAAAGAAGAATGGAAGCTTTTTTTAAGAATGAATATCAAACCGGTAAATTTCATCAAGATTTCCAAAGTCCTGGTTTTTCAAGGGTTGGCCTTTTGCATAACTGGCTTGATCCTTATCTTGTTTCAGTTTGTCGATTCACTGCACCTGTATTCGCTACTAAGGGATACGGGGATGGGGGAAAAGGAAGCTAAAGAATGGAAAGGGGTATATGACCGTGGACAGCCATTGCTTCAGCTAGGGACAGTCGTGGCTAATTCTTTTGCATTGGCGCTTGTACCTGTAATATCTGGATTTGTTAAGAAGAAAAGTGAACAAGAATTACTCAATAAAATTAAATTGGCGCTGCGTGTAAGTACGACAATTGGACTTGCTGCTGCGATTGGACTGTTAGTAACGATTAAGCCGGTCAATCAAATGCTGTTCACGGATGCCAAAGGAACAATTACTTTAGCAATTTTCTCCTTATCGATTTTATTCACATCCATCATAATGGCAGAAGCGGCAGTGCTTCAAAGTTTAGGTTACTCGTTTGTGCCGGTGATCATTACGATTATAGGTGTGGGCAGCAAGTGGGCTTTGAACCTTGTTCTTGTGCCCCATTACAAAACTGCGGGAGCAGCCTCGGCAACCGTACTTGCATTTATGATCATGACTGCATTATTTTATACGGTATTGAGAGTACATATTAAAAAGACATTAATTGAAAGGAAGTACCTGTTAATAATTTTGAAGAGTACGGTTTACATGGGTACGGCGGTTCTTATATTCAATGCCTTATTCCAATTGATATTTTCAGGTGAGAGCCGAATGTTAGCTACGATCCAAGCGCTGATCGGTGTAGGAATCGGTGCAGCCGTTTTTGTGATGACCGCCATTCGTGCAGGTTTATTTGGTGAAGAAGAACTTTCACTTATACCTGCTGGATCAAAGCTTAAACGATTTATAATAACGAATAGGAGTATACGAGATGAATGAGATTACGATAATAGGCCTTGGTGCAGGAGATTTAGATCAGCTTCCGCTAGGGATTTATAAAAAATTGACACAAACTGAACAATGCTTCGTCAGAACGATAGATCATCCTGTAATCGGGGATTTGAAAAGGGAAGGCATCAATTTCACGGCATTTGACGAGATATATGAAAAGCACGACCAATTTGAAGCGGTATATGAAGAGATTGCTGAAACTCTATTACAGGAGGCTTCAAGCCGTTCCGTTCTTTACGCGGTTCCAGGGCATCCAATGGTTGCGGAAAAAACGGTTCAGCTTTTGCTCGAAAAGGGTCCGTCTCTTGGAATAGCCATTAAGCTAGAAGGCGGTCAAAGTTTTCTTGATCCCTTGTTTCAGGCTGTTCAGATCGATCCGATTGAAGGGTTCCAGCTTTTGGATGGTACAGATCTTTCTCCGGATGATTTGCACATTACCCAGCACATGATAATCGGGCAGGTGTATGATGCTTTCAGCGCGTCCAATGTGAAGTTGACTTTAATGGGAAAGCTTCCGGATGACTACGAGGTATATATCGTCACAGCGGCAGGCAGCAGTCAGGAAAAAGTGACAAAGTGCGCACTGTTCGAACTCGACCGTCAGATGGAGTTAAGTAACTTGACGAGTGTTTATGTCCCGCCTGTTAGAGAAGAAGCGTTACGGTATCGGGAGTTTTCTAAACTGCGGCAAGTCATTGCAGAACTTAGAGGTCCTGGCGGATGCCCTTGGGATAAGAAACAGACTCATGAAAGCTTGAAGAAATATCTAATAGAAGAGGCATACGAGCTTATTGATTCCATAGATGAAGAGGACGATGAGGGCATGGTTGGTGAACTTGGGGATGTACTCCTTCAGGTGATGCTTCATTCTCAAATCGGCGAAGATGAGGGAATGTTCACGGTGGATGATGTGATTGAAGGCATTACTGCAAAAATGATTCGGCGCCACCCTCATGTATTCGGGGATGTTGAGGTGAATGGCGAGGAAGATGTATTAGTGAACTGGCAGAAAATCAAAGAAGATGAGAAAGGGAGCGAAACAAAGGCTTCAATTTCCATTCTGGATGGTATTGAGAAATCGCTGCCAAACTTAATTCGGGCAGAAGAGTACCAAAAAAGGGCTGCGAAGGTTGGATTTGATTGGGATGAGGTTTCCGAAGCGTGGAAAAAGGTTATAGAAGAAGTGCAGGAATTAGAAGAGGAAATATTAAGCCCGAATCGGGATGTCGAAAGAATTAAATCAGAGCTGGGCGACCTCTTTTTTGCGCTTGTCAACATTTCACGTTATTATGACATACAAGCAGAAGAAGCCGTCTACAAAGCAAACCAGAAATTTCACCAGCGTTTTACATATATAGAAGAGAGCATTCAAAGGGCAGACAAAAAGTTTGAGGATTATACATTAGAAGAACTGGATTCATATTGGGATGAGGCAAAAGCTAAAGGACTTTAATTAAGGGAGAGATTTGAATGTCGATGAGATTGGATAAATTCCTAAAAGTTTCAAGGTTGATCAAACGCCGCACACTTGCGAAGGAAGTTGCGGATAAAGGGAGAATCACGATTAACGGACAACAGGCAAAAGCAAGTTCGAGTGTTAAAGATGGTGATGAATTAACTGTACGATTCGGTCAAAAGCTGGTTACTGTGCGAGTCGATAAAATTCAAGAAACGACGAAAAAAGAAGCGGCTGCAGATATGTATTCCATCATAAAGGAAGAGAAGCTAGCAGAGGAGTAAGGACAGGCTTGGTTCTAATTCCCTTCTTACGGACATACACTTGTACAAAATCAGTGGTACTGTGAGGGATGAAAAAATGAGCCAATATATTGATCCGAATGCTGGTTACACAAAGGGAACGATCCAAGAGCATGATGTAACGATGAAAGGCCGCCGTTTACTTGATATTACCGGTGTCAAACAAGTGGAAAGCTTTGATAATGAAGAGTTTTTGCTAGAAACTTCAATGGGATTCTTATCTATCCGGGGCCAAAACTTGCAAATGAAGAATTTAGACGTTGATAAGGGCATCGTTTCCATTAAGGGAAAGATTTTCGACCTCGTTTATTTAGATGAGCAATCAGGGGAGAAAGCTAAAGGCTTCTTTGGCAAATTGTTCAAATGACCTTAACGACCCAATTTTATACGTTGCTTGCGATGATAGGCATGGGCAGTGCCTTTGGGGCTGCCCTGGATACGTATAGCCGGTTCCTGAAGCGTTCAGAAAGGAAAAGGTGGATTGTATTCATCCATGATTTCCTTTTCTGGATCATTCAGGGTCTCCTTATTTTTTATGTTTTGTTTTTAGTGAATGAGGGAGAATTTCGCCTCTATTTATTTTTGGCCTTATTATGTGGTTTTTCAGCTTATCAAGCACTTTTCAAAGGGTTCTATCAACGTTTTTTAGAGCTTTTGATAATACTGGTGATAAAGTTGGCGAGATTTATAACTGATGCGGTTCAAATGCTGATATTTCTTCCGATAAAATGGTTAATAGTATCTGTAATAGCCATTATTATCGGGATAGGTAAGTTCGTTTTAGCATTACTAAAATGGGCGGGGAAAATACTTCTCTTTATTTTAAATATTTTCTGGAGGCCATTAAAATGGATTCTGACCTATATATGGAATTTATTGCCGGTTTTTGTTACGAAAAACGTCGGGAAGTTTTATAATAAAGGAAAAGGGATTTTATTGAAAATAAAGAATTCTATAAATAGAACGCTAAATAGATGGAGAACTAAAAAGAAATGAGGAGCGATAATACATGAGTAGCCTTGGTAAAAGGAAAGTGGCAAAAATAGAAAATCCCTACGTCGCTCAACAAGAGAAAAAAGTACAAACAGTAGAAAAAAAGAAGCGTGGTCTAATGCGTAGATTGACACTTTACTCAGTTTTCGCCGCTGTCTTTTTGATTTTGGCTGTTCCCACCCTTCTAACGCAAAATGTTGCACTTGATGAGAAAATTCAACAGAAGAAAGAATTGAAGGGAAAGTTAGCTAAATTGGAAAAGGACGAGACCCTTCTTAAAGAAGAAATCGTAAAGCTTAATGACGATGACTATATAGCGAAAATAGCCAGACGGGATTATTTCTTATCTGAAAAAGGTGAAATCATTTTTACCCTTCCAAAAGGGAAGGAAGATAGTGACTAATATTGACACTGTTTTTTTACTTTCGTTATAATATAGAGTGAAGAGATTTTTTAACATTTCTAAGGAGGAACATTTTTTTTATGTCAATCGAAGTAGGCAGCAAGTTACAAGGTAAAGTAACAGGCATAACTAATTTTGGTGCATTTGTAGAGCTCCCTCAAGGTTCAACCGGTCTTGTCCATATCAGTGAAGTGGCTGATAACTATGTCAAAGATATTAATGATCATTTAAAAGTGGGCGATACAGTCGAGGTGAAAGTCATCAATGTGAAAGATGGCAAGATTGGCTTGTCCATAAAAAAAGCGATAGACCGTCCTGAAGCTGAGCAAAAACCTGCATACACACCACGTCCGCGCCAAGGAAGAGGGAATGACAGCCGTTCCAAAGACTTCCGCTCGAAAGGTAACAGTTTCCAACCCAAGGAAAACTTTGAGCAAAAAATGGCTAAATTCTTAAAAGATAGTGAAGACCGCTTAACGACCCTTAAACGTAGCACCGAAACGAAACGGGGAGGTCGAGGAGGAAGACGCGGATAAAAACTGCTGCTGAAAGTAATAGTTTAGCTACTTTTCCTGTGAAATTATTCATAGTGTAGATAAAGGCAAGCTTGCTGGCTTGTCTTCTTTTAATTATATAAGGCTTTACTTATGGTAATAAAACCTTCAAACGACAATAAAAAGCGCCTCTGTACACTTATTCGGATAAGTGTACAGGGGCGCTTTCGGTGTATATGATGACCCGTACGGGATTCGAACCCGTGTTACCGCCGTGAAAGGGCGGTGTCTTAACCGCTTGACCAACGGGCCGTGATTTTAATAGAAAAAGATAGCGGCAGAGGGGATCGAACCCCCGACCTCACGGGTATGAACCGTACGCTCTAGCCAGCTGAGCTACGCCGCCATAATGGTAAGTGCTACTGAAGCACAAGTTATATCTTACATTCGTGAAGGGGAAATGTCAACAAAAAAATAAAGTTTGTCGGTTTCCATTTCCTTATTATTTATTCGTGTTATTTTCCACAAAAATAACCTAAAAACTTTGCTTTTCTTCAAAAAAAAAAGAACGCCTGTTTCTGTATTGAAAAAAAAGGTACAAAAACCTGTATACAAATGATTGTTCAAGAAGAATTTCGTCGAACGTTTTTCTTATCCGCTTATAAAATTCTGACAAAAAAATAAACAAGCCCTCTTTATAATAAAAATCACTAATATGAATGGGGTGTTGAAATGGAAAAAGTGGAAAGACCTATGATGGAACCTCTTGGAGATGTTCAGTTAAAGGAAGCGAAGGCAGGGGCCATCAACTGGATCCAACAACTGCAAACGAAGACGGAAGATATATTCATAAAGAAAGGTATCTCTTTAGCCATTATCGGTTTTTTATTAGGACGGGCATTAATTCTTTCTCAGTTGGCACCATTTGGACTTCCGTTTTTTGCAGCAGTTTTTCTCATGAGGCGTGACAGGGCTCCACTAGCTTTATTCGGATTGATTGCAGGCGGGCTCACCGTTCATTATTCCAATAGTTTGGTCATCTTTGCATCGGCGTTCCTGCTTCTGTTATTTCATAAGATCAAGAAGCCCGCCGTTGAAGGGCAATTCAAAACGATGTCGATGTACGTCTTTGCTTCACTATTCCTGGTCAACCTGGCCGAGCAATATCTGGTATTTCGAACGATTCAGCTGTACGACTTAATGATGATAGGAGTGGAAGCGGGACTCGCCATGATTTTAACCTTAATCTTCATACAGTCCATCCCGCTGCTAACCATACGGACAAAGTCCCAATCATTAAAGACGGAGGAAATCGTAAGCCTCATCATCTTATTGGCTTCGGTAATGACTGGAACCATAGGCTGGATGATATACGATTTATCACTCGACCATATATTCTCACGATACCTGGTCCTCCTCTTTGGGCTGGCGGGAGGGGCCGCCATAGGCTCCACTGTAGGTGTAGTTACTGGATTGATATTCAGTTTGGCAAGCATTGCCAGTCTTTATCAAATGAGCCTTCTCGCTTTTTCCGGACTTCTGGGCGGGTTGTTGAAGGAGGGAAGGAAGATAGGGGTCGCTGTAGGCCTCTTAATTGCTACGTTACTGATAGGTTTATATGGTGAGGGCACCAATAATATTATGGTGACCCTTTATGAATCACTTGTAGCTGTGGCTTTATTTATATTAACACCGTCATCCATAATCAACAAAATAGCGAAACACATACCGGGAACAGTCGAGAATTCTGATGAACAGCAGCAGTATGCCCGGAAAGTGAGGGATGTTACGGCTCAAAGGGTGGAGCAATTCTCACATGTATTTGAGGCGCTTTCAAATAGCTTTTCCCAAGTGGATGAAAGGGGGAGATTGGAGGAAGATGAGAAAGAATTCGATTACTTCTTGAGTAATGTAACGGAAAAGACGTGCCAGCTCTGTTTTAAAAAGGAACAATGCTGGTCCAAGAACTTCAATACAACCTATGACGGTATGCAGGAAATTATGATTCAATTAAGTGAAAATGATGGACAGCTCCCTCAAAAGACTTCGAAAGAATGGGGGAAATATTGCAGCCGCGGACCACAGGTCATTGGGGCGATATCACAGGAACTTACTTATTTTGAAGCAAACCAAAAGTTAAAAAGGCAGGTGAAAGAAAGCCGGAAACTAGTGGCGGATCAGCTGAGGGGCGTTTCTGCAGTAATGGATGATTTTGCGAAAGAAATTCAAAGGGAAAGGAAAAATCATCATGTACATGAAGAATCCATCATGGAGGCCATCCAGGATTTTGGCCTCCATATAGGCCATGTTGAAATATACAGTCTAGAACAAGGAAATGTTGATATAGAAATGAGTGTCCCATACTGTCAGGGCAGAGGGGAATGTGAAAAGTTGATAGCCCCTATGCTTTCGGACATTCTAGGGGAAACGATAGTCGTTCATTCAGAAGAGTGTGCAACATATCCAAACGGGCAATGTGAGGTGATATTTAGGTCAGCAAAAAAATTCACGGTCGAAACGGGTGTAGCTCATGCTGCCAAGGGGGGAGGGCTTGTTTCAGGAGATAGTTATACGACCATGGAAATTGGTTGCGGTAAATTCGCAATAGCCATTAGTGATGGTATGGGAAATGGGGAAAGGGCCCATTTTGAAAGTACAGAGACATTAAAGCTGCTTCAAAAATTTTTACAATCGGGAATAGAAGAAAAAATAGCCATTAAATCCGTAAACTCCGTATTATCTCTACGCACTACCGATGAAATATTTTCAACTCTTGATTTGGCAATGATTGATCTTCAGGACGCAAAGGCTAAGTTTTTAAAAATCTGTTCGATACCGAGTTTCATTAAAAGGGGTGATAGGATAATAAAAATTGAGTCGAGTAACCTGCCTATGGGAATTATCCAGGATTTCGATGTTGATGTTGTTTCAGAAGAGCTGAAGGCAGGGGATATATTAATCATGATGAGCGATGGAGTGTTCGATGGTCCCTCCCATGTCGAAAATATCGAGTTCTGGCTTAAACGAAAGATCAAGGAAATGGAGACAGAAGATCCGCAGGAAATTTCAGATTTAATATTGGAAGAGGTCATCCGAACAAAAGGGATAATAGATGATGATATGACAGTGGTAACGTCCAAAATTAAACATAATACACCGAAATGGGCATCCATTCCCGTTTCTCCAAAACGTAAAAAGGCCCAGTAGGGGCCGTTCATATATATAAAATAAATAAAACTAAAAACGAGGTGGTGTGTTGGTAGACGGGTAAAAGGTAAAAAGATGGACTTTAGAAAAATTTAATGAATCCACTCCATGAATGTGAATTGATTGCGTAAGCCTTTGGCGTATAATTTCCCCCTTTTTAGTCAATTATGGTAACAGATTGAAAGGAAGGGAGAGCAAAACATGAAAGCAGGAACATTAAGGCAGATTTTGCTTATAACCGACGGATGTTCAAATCATGGTGAGGAGCCCTCTGCCATGGCTGAATTAGCAAGGGAGCAAGGCATAACCATCAATGTAATAGGTGTAATGGAGAATGATGTGATAGATGAAAAGGGACTTAAGGAAATCGAGAAAATTGCTGGTTCAGGAGGTGGCGTAAGTCAAATAGTCTATGCCCAGCAGTTGTCCCAAACCGTCCAAATGGTGACCCAAAAGGCGATGACCCAAACTATACAGGGAGTTATCAATCGTGAACTTCAACAAATACTGGGAGATTCAAGAACGATGGAGGATCTTCCGCCGGAAAAACGTGGAGAGGTAATGGAGGTGGTCGATGAGCTTGGGGAAACAAGCAAGCTCGAAGTACTGATACTTGTTGATACCAGTGCAAGCATGAAACATAAATTGCCTACTGTAAAAGATTCCTTATTAGATCTTTCCCTTAGTATGAATGCAAGAATGGGTGACAGCCGTTTTTCAGTATTCGTATTTCCTGGGAAAAGAAATGATGTGGAAAAGTTGTTGGATTGGACGCCGAACCTTGAAGCCTTGACGGCAACTTTTCCTAAGCTTAGTACAGGGGGACTTACTCCGACAGGTCCAGCCATTCGTGAAGCTCTAACATATTTCAATAAAAAACGTTCATTGAGGGGATTGTTATCACATGATGATGAACAATACTTTGAGGAATCAATGTAACCTCCTCCCTGGCGGTTTGGTCACTGGAAAATGGAATAAAAACGAGTACAAAATAATTAAGGAATTGGGGTGTGGAGCGAACGGGATCGTCTACTTGGTTGAAAGTGAAAATCGTCATTATGCTTTAAAGCTCAGTGATAATGGGACGTCCATTATTTCGGAGATGAATATCCTAAAATCCTTCTCAAAGGTCCAGGGGTCTACCCTTGGACCTTCCTTTTTGGAAGCGGACGATTTCATCAAAGCAGGAAAGCAACTCCCGTTTTATGTCATGGAATATATCCATGGACACGATTTTTTGCGTTTCATTGAAAAGAAAGGGCCATCGTGGATCGGGGTCTTAATGCTTCAGCTTTTAACCAGTTTATCTGCCCTGCATACAAATGGCTGGGTGTTTGGGGATTTAAAACCTGAGAATTTGATAGTGACTTCACCAGCCTACAAAGTGCGGTGCGTCGATGTAGGCGGAACCACCTTAATTGGCCGATCTGTTAAAGAATTCACCGAGTTCTTCGACAGAGGTTACTGGGGACTTGGATCAAGAAAGGCTGATCCGCAATATGACTTGTTCGCAGTGGCGATGATTATCATCAATTCTTCCTACCCTAAACGTTTCCACAAGAACGGGGAGGGGTATAAACAGCTTAACGACTTGATTAAACAGAAAAAGGAATTGCACCCATATAGAAAGATGCTGGATAAAGCACTCCGTGGGCAGTATGATTCAGCCCTTCAAATGCGAGAGGATTTAGTCACTGTGTTAAGTAAGCAAAATCATTTGAACAAAAAGGGACCGGGCCAGGCAGCGACGAGGCAGCCTTCAACAAACCAACCTGCAACAAGGCAAGCCAGAAGGTCCCAAAACCATTCCAACAATAAGAGGGGAGGCTTTTTTGAAACCTTTTTACTGGTAGCCATAATATCGATGCTCTATGTTCTTTACATATATGAACAGTTGTTATGATATAGTTAATGGATGAATGCATGGAATAATTGAAACCATTTCATGTTTGAATCGTATAAACTAATACCTGTCCATAAAGAAGGAAGATTGTATGTTAAAGGAAAAAGTTCTGAATACCATTTATAGAAACGAATTGATTCAGGAAAACTCGAAGTTGCTCATAGGGGTTTCAGGGGGGCCGGACTCGTTGGTGCTTCTCCATATCCTTAAGGAAATTCAATCACTTTTTCATTATGAGATTATTGTTGCAAGTGTTGACCATATGTTTCGTGGTGAGGAATCATATGAAGATTATAAATATGTCGAGCATATATGTGAACAGTGGGGCATCGCATTTGAAGGAAGAAGGATTGATGTTCCTGCCCGGATGGAACAGACGGGGGAAAGTTCACAAATAACGTCAAGAAAGGCACGCTTTGCTTTTTATGAAGAAATGATGGATAAGTATCAAGCCTCCACTCTTGTCCTGGGACATCATGGAGATGATCAAATCGAAACGATGCTCATGCGTTTAACAAGAGGGGCGACAGGTAAAGCAAGAGCAGGCATTCCTATAAAAAGACGTTTTCACACGGGTCATTTGATCAGGCCATTTCTTGAAATCACGAAAGGCCAAATTATTGAATATGCGGGCCATCATAATATTGAACCAAGGTTTGATCCGAGCAATGAAAAAGATGACTATGTAAGAAATCGCTTTAGACATGAAGTTCTTCCATTTTTAAAGAAAGAAAATAGAAAGGTTCATGAGCATTTTCAACGATTCAGTGAAGAACTTTATGAAGATGAAGAGTTTTTTCAGAACCTGGTTTCAAGCAAAATGACCGAGGTTTGGATCCATCAGGATAAGGAGCAAGCGGTTATTCAGATTGATAAGGTTCTCGCGATGCCTAAACCTTTACAAAGAAGAGCGATTCAACTAATATTAAACTATCTTTATTTGGAGAGACCTTCATCGCTTTCGGCATTACATATTGATCAACTTTTAGTTTTGTTTTTAAATCCTCAACCATCTGCAGAATTGCATCTTCCGGAGGGCCTTATTGCTGAAAAATCATATCAAACTTGCACTTTTAGATTTTTTCGGCAAAAAAGCCATAAATATTCCCTTAAATTACAAATTCCCGGTGAGACTATTCTTCCGAATGGATACAAGATTAAAGCGCACTATATAAAAGAAGAAATTCCAGTCCTTAAAGGAAATCATTCTTTTATACTTCCCGAATCAGCTGTGAAGTTTCCGCTTACAGTCCGAACCAGGAATGAAGGCGAACGGATGGCAGTCAAGGGATTAGGTGGAACTAAAAAGTTGAAGGAGATTTTTATTAATGAGAAGATCCCGATGCTAGAAAGAAATGTGTGGCCGGTCATCATCGATCAAGCTGGAACGGCCATTTGGCTTCCTGGTTTAAAGAAATCGAATGTTGAGCCGGATATAATTTCTGATGAAAAATCTTTAATCTACTTAGAATATAAAAAAGCTTAATTCTTCATGGGGGGCAATTAATTACTATGACCATGCAAAACGACATTGAAAAAGTGTTAATAACTGAGGAAGAACTACAAAAAAAAATCAGGGAATTGGGTGCGCAGCTTGAAGCTGATTACCAAGGTAAGTTCCCGCTGGCTATCGGAGTGCTGAAAGGCGCCATGCCATTTATGTCAGATTTACTGAAACGCGTGGATACACATCTTGAAATGGACTTTATGGATGTTTCAAGCTATGGTAGCTCTACTGTATCTTCCGGTGAAGTGAAAATCATCAAAGATCTTAATACATCCGTTGAAGGCCGGGATATTTTAATCATCGAAGATATTATCGATAGCGGCTTAACCCTTAGCTATCTTGCGGAACTTTTCCGTTATAGAAAAGCAAAATCAATTAAAATCGTTACCCTATTGGATAAACCAACAGGCAGGAAAGCCGATATCACTCCTGACTATGCCGGATTTATCGTTCCTGATGCATTTGTTGTCGGATATGGTCTTGATTTTGCAGAAAAGTATCGTAATCTCCCGTATATTGGCATATTGAAGCCTGAAATTTACTCGAATTAATCGTTCCTGTTCGAAAGAGAAGACCAGATAAAAACAGCGGTGTTAAATTATTGTAATTCATTAATTTTGTATGATAGTATTTACTATAGTTTGTTTACCCGTGGGAGGAGGTAAGGGATGAATCGGATCTTCCGTAATACCATATTTTATTTACTGATCTTTTTGGTCATCATTGGGATTGTAAGCATCTTTAATAATAACAATGAACCAACAGAGAAAATGACCCAAGATGAATTCTATAAACATTTGGAGAGTGGGGACGTTACAGCACTAACGATGCAGCCCGAAAGCAGTGTGTTTGAAATCACAGGGAAGCTCAAAGGTTATGAGGAAAACAAATACTTTGTGACGTACGTACCTTTCAGTGAATATTCGCAGAGTCGAATTAATGATGCCGTAACTAAGTTGGGTAAAGACATCATCACTGTTGAACCTCCAGAAAAGACAAGTGGCTGGGTGACATTTTTCACTTCAATCATTCCATTTGTAATCATTTTTATCCTCTTCTTCTTTTTACTTAACCAAGCTCAAGGTGGCGGTGGTGGCCGTGTCATGAACTTCGGGAAAAGTAAGGCGAAATTGTATAATGATGATAAGAAAAAAGTACGCTTCAATGATGTTGCCGGAGCGGACGAAGAAAAGCAGGAACTTGTCGAGGTCGTTGAATTCTTAAAAGATCCTCGCAAATATGCCGAGCTTGGAGCCCGTATTCCTAAAGGGGTACTTTTAGTCGGGCCTCCTGGTACAGGTAAAACTTTACTTGCACGGGCAGTAGCTGGTGAAGCCGGTACTCCTTTCTTCTCGATCAGTGGTTCTGATTTTGTTGAAATGTTTGTAGGTGTCGGTGCATCCCGTGTTCGTGATTTGTTTGAAAATGCTAAGAAGAATGCACCATGTATCATCTTTATCGATGAAATTGATGCAGTCGGTCGTCAACGTGGCGCAGGTCTAGGTGGCGGTCACGATGAACGTGAACAAACACTGAACCAACTACTTGTAGAAATGGATGGTTTCGGTGGGAATGAAGGAATCATTATCATCGCTGCGACTAACCGTGCTGATGTATTGGATCCGGCATTATTGCGTCCAGGACGTTTTGACCGTCAAATTACGGTTGGCCGCCCAGATGTTAAAGGCCGTGAAGAAGTATTGAAAGTGCATGCACGTAATAAACCTTTAGCTGAAACGGTTGATTTGAAAGCGATCGCTCAGCGTACACCAGGATTTTCTGGTGCAGATCTTGAAAACTTACTGAATGAAGCGGCGCTTGTCGCTGCCCGTCAAGATAAGAAGAAGATCGACATGTCCGATTTGGATGAAGCTTCGGATCGCGTTATTGCGGGACCTGCTAAGAAAAATCGTGTCATTTCCAAAAAGGAACGGAATATTGTAGCATGGCATGAAGCGGGCCATACCATTATTGGATTGGTTCTTGATGATGCCGAAGTCGTTCATAAAGTTACGATTGTCCCTCGTGGTCAAGCTGGCGGATATGCAGTTATGCTGCCGAAAGAAGATCGTTTCTTCATGACGGAGCCTGAACTGAAAGATAAAATCGTAGGACTTTTGGGTGGCCGAGTATCCGAAGAAGTTACATTCGGAGAAGTGAGTACCGGAGCGCATAATGACTTCCAGCGTGCAACTGGCATAGCTCGAAGCATGGTTATGGAATATGGTATGAGTAAGCTCGGACCTCTTCAATTCGGTAATTCTCAAGGTCAGGTCTTCCTAGGCCGCGATTTTAACAATGATCAAAATTACTCAGATGCAATAGCATATGAAATTGATCTTGAAATTCAACGCATCATCAGGGAAGCTTACGAAAGATGTAAGACGATTCTTACTGAAAATCGTGAAAAACTTGATTTGGTTGCAAAAACCTTGCTTGAAGTGGAAACACTTGATGCAGAACAAATCAAAAGTTTATTCCATAACGGTAAGTTGCCAGAACGGGATTATACCGCTTTGAATGGGAATTTAACTACTGATGAGAATGTCAAGGTGAACATCAATACGAAGAAGGAAGAAAAAGAGGCCCTATTAGATCCATTGGATAAGAGAGGACCTGAGGACCTTGAAATAACGGAGGAAGGATTGAATACTCCTCCAATCAAAGAAGGCACACCTCAAGATCAGCCGCTTTCCTTCCCGAACGAAGATGACAATAAAAAGTCTTAAGTTGACTATAAGAAAAGGGTATTTCCGCCTCGGAAATACCCTTTTCTAACTCTAAAAATGACTTTGGGGACGTAAGAAAAAGATGCTGGGATTTTTTTACCTTACGAAAAGCGCGACTAATAGCGTGGGAAATAACAGTGTGGTATGATGTTGGAGAATAATTTACCGGAGTGATGAAACGATGATTTTTGTATTGGATGTTGGGAATACGAATACTGTATTAGGCGTATACGATGAAGATATTTTAAAATATCATTGGCGAATTGAGACTAGCCGTCATAAAACAGAAGATGAGTATGGTATGGTCATAAAGTCTTTACTGCAACATGAGGGTCTTTCGTTTGATCAGTTTGATGGAATCATTATTTCTTCGGTAGTTCCGCCGATTATGTTTGCGCTTGAACGTATGTGTAAAAAATACTTTGGCATTAAGCCGCTTATAGTGGGGCCTGGAATAAAAACTGGATTGAATATTAAATACGAAAATCCCCGTGAGGTGGGAGCGGACCGGATCGTTAATGCTGTTGCAGGCATTCAGGAATATGGAAGCCCTCTCATTATCGTGGATTTTGGCACGGCAACGACATATTGCTACATAAATGAGGATAAACAATACATGGGCGGAGCCATTGCTCCGGGCATAAATATTTCTACAGAAGCACTTTATTCAAAAGCGGCCAAACTTCCAAGGATAGAAATCAGCCGACCTGAAGGAATCATTGGAAAAAATACGGTATCCGCCATGCAGGCTGGTATTTTGTTTGGGTATGTTGGACAGGTTGAAGGAATCGTTAATCGAATAAAGGCGCAAAGTAATCTAGAGCCAACGGTAATAGCGACAGGCGGACTGGCTACCTTAATTGCTAATGAGTCTACTGTGATTGACGTTGTTGAGCCATTTTTAACTTTAAAGGGATTGCAGCTGATTTATAAACGAAATCGTGAACAAGTGAAGAAGTAATTATACAGCATGGAAGGAGCATAACAAATGAAGGATTATCTAATAAAGGCGTTAGGCTATGAAGGACAGGTACGGGCATATGCTGTTTCAACAACTGATACCGTAGGAGAAGCTCAACGACGTCATTATACATGGCCTACTGCTTCCGCTGCCCTTGGGCGTGCAATGACGGCAGGTGTGATGATGGGCGGAATGTTAAAAGGTGAAGAAAAACTGACGATTAAAATTGAGGGCGGTGGCCCGATTGGATCCATCCTGGTCGACAGCAATGCGAAGGGAGAAGTCCGCGGATATGTGACTCACCCGCAAACCCATTTTGATTTGAATGAACAAGGAAAGCTGGATGTCAGGAAAGCGGTGGGGACAGACGGAGTGTTGACTGTAGTGAAAGATATTGGTCTCCGTGATCATTTTTCAGGTCAAGTACCGCTTGTATCGGGGGAATTAGGTGAAGATTTCACTTATTACTTCGCTACTTCCGAACAGGTGCCTTCTTCTGTAGGAGTGGGGGTCCTGGTGAATCCAGATAATTCGATACTTGCAGCAGGTGGATTTATCATTCAATTGATGCCAGGCACATCCGATGATACGATTTCCAAAATCGAGAGTCGTCTAAGCACAATAGCTCCTGTTTCTAAGATGATCCAGAAAGGTCTGACTCCTGAAGAAATCCTAACCGAGATTTTGGGTGAGGGCAATGTGAATATTTTAGAGAAAATGGATGTTGCATTTTCCTGTCAATGTTCAAGGGAAAGAATTGCCAATGCATTGATTAGCCTTGGACAAGATGAGATCCGGGATATTATTGAGACAGAGGGACAAGCGGAGGCACAATGCCATTTTTGTAATCAGACCTACCAATTCTCGAAGGAAGATCTCGAGGAACTAGAAGCAGAAACCAAAAAATAATTTACGGGGGATAAGGGTTTTGCCTAAACAAAAGCTTCGGGCGATTATTGCCGGCCTTGCATTGTTGAACCTGTTGACCATCATAATCTTTGTCATAAAACCGTTGATCATTTCAAAATCCGTCATTGGGCAGGAAACAGTCGCAAAGGTTGGTTCCAAGGATATTTCCCGGGAAGCATGGATTAATGAACTCGAAAAAAGGTATGGGGAAGATGTACTTGAGGAAATGGTCGATAAAGAGGTAGTGAAACAGGCAGCGGAAAAATACAAAGTGAAAACTTCGGATGAAGAGATCGATCGGGAACTTAAAATGATGAAAACAATGTATGGAACTGCCGGTCAGACTCTTAATAAAAGTACTGATCAATTGAGGCAGGAAATTCAGTCTAGTCTACTCCTTGAAAAGCTCCTCACAAAGGATGTTTCGGTTTCCGAAACGGCAATGCAGAATTACTATGATAATAATAAGGATATTTACCGAATCCCTACTACTTTCCATATTTCCCATATTACCTTGTCTACAAAAAAGCAGGCGGACCAAATCATACGTGAACTGGAGAAAGGTGTCTCCTTTAATGTCTTAGCGATGGAAAAATCCCTTGATGAATTCACTGCCAATCAGGGAGGCGACATGGGTTATATATCGCAGGATAATGAGCAAGTCTCCAAGGAATACATTACCGCTGCCGAGAAATTGAAGGCTAAAAAGTGGAGTGATCCAATACAAACGGAAGATGGTTGGGCCGTTATCTATCTGCATGAAAAAATAGAGGGCAAGCAGTATAAATATGAAGAAGTTAAAGATAAGATTCACCGCCAAATAGCTCTTGAACAGATTCAGGCACCGGTCTCCGGGAAGATTTTCTGGGATGAATTTAATGTAGAATGGTTTTATGGATTGAAAGAACAAAAGTAGGTCAATCGATTGTGTGAAAATTTAGAATATAGTATATAATCATTGACAATGAACCATTAAAACTGGTAACTTTAATTAATAAAACCAATAAACATACTCGGTATTGAAATGATAAGGAGTGGAGAAAATGGCACGTATAGCTAATTCTGTAATCGATTTAATTGGACGAACACCTATTGTGAAGTTAAACAAGCTTCAAAATGAAAACAGTGCAGATATTTATTTGAAACTTGAGTATTTTAACCCAGGCAGTAGTGTAAAAGACCGTATCGCCCTTGCGATGATCGAAGCAGCAGAAAAAAACGGTAACCTTAAGCCAGGTGATACGATCATTGAACCTACAAGCGGAAATACCGGAATAGGACTAGCGATGGTAGCGGCAGCCAAAGGCTATAAATCAATCCTGGTCATGCCGGAGACAATGAGCCTGGAACGCCGTAACTTGCTTCGCGCTTATGGGGCAGAGTTAGTTCTTACACCTGGTCCAGAAGGAATGAAGGGAGCAATCGCTAAGGCAACTGAGCTGTCTAAAGAAAAAGGTTACTTTATTCCGCAGCAATTCGAGAATGAAGCCAACCCTGAAGTTCATCGTAACACTACTGGCCCTGAAATTGTTGAAGCCTTTGGTGATGAAGGTCTGGATGCATTCGTTGCCGGAATCGGTACTGGCGGAACCATTACTGGTGCTGGTGAAGTCCTGCGTGAAAAATATCCTGACATTAAAATTTACGCTGTTGAGCCTGCGGATTCTCCTGTATTATCCGGTGGGACCCCGGGGCCCCATAAAATCCAAGGAATCGGTGCAGGCTTCGTTCCAAGTATTTTAAATACAGATCTCTATGACGAAATCATTCAAGTCAATACAGAAGAATCGTTCGATTACGCCCGTAGAGCAGCAAAAGAGGAAGGAATTCTTGGCGGAATTTCTTCTGGAGGCGCAATTGCTGCGGCTATTAAAGTGGCTGAAAAACTGGGAAAAGGCAAAAAGGTCCTTGCTATCATACCAAGTAATGGTGAACGTTACTTGAGTACACCATTATATAACTTTGAGTGAGACCAGATACTAAATGAGAAGCAAAGTTCCTTATGGGCTTTGCTTTTCTTTTTGTAGAAAGTCTGCGAAGTATTTCTAATCTTCACGGAGGGTTGCACTATACCTATGTAAATGGGTAAACTCGTATATATAGATTTCTTTAGGCGAAGGAGAACGTTGGATGTCATTAGCTGAAGTATCAAAAATAACATGCGGTTCATTTGATTTGGATTATAGCAAGAAAACCTTAATTATGGGGATTTTGAATGTTACGCCGGACTCCTTTTCGGATGGCGGGAAATATAATCGGGTAGATGCTGCTTTGAAGCATGCCGAACAGATGGTCAACGACGGAGCGGATATTTTGGACGTAGGCGGAGAGTCCACCCGTCCCAACTATGAGAGAATATCGGATGAAGAGGAGATTGAGAGAGTAGCCCCGATTATTGAGGCCATTTCCCGTAATATTGAGATACCAATATCGGTCGATACGTATAAATCAAGAGTTGCGGAAGAGGCAGTAAAAGCAGGAGCCCATATATTAAATGATATTTGGGGAGGAAAAGCAGATTCCTTGATGGCGAAGGTTGCGGCGGAATATAAGGTGCCGATTATCTTGATGCATAACAGGGATAATATGGGTTATGGACATTTTGTTCGGGATGTACTTCAAGATTTATTCGAAAGTATCATGTTGGTAAAGGATGCGGGAGTCAAGGACGAAAACATCATTCTCGATCCAGGCATTGGATTTGCGAAAGATTTAAAGTTAAATTTGGAAATGATGAGGAATCTTGATAAGCTGGTATCATTAGGTTATCCTGTGCTGCTTGCGACATCAAGAAAGTCCATGATTGGACATGTTCTGGACCTGCCGCCTAGTGAGCGGATGGAAGGCACTGCCGCTACAATCTGCCACGGCATTCAGCAAGGCTGTCAAATGGTTCGCGTACATGATGTAAAGGAAATGGCACGGACTGCAAAGATGATGGATGTTCTTTTAGGAAAAGGTGAATGAAATGGATAAGATATATGTGAATAAAATGGAGTTTTACGGTTATCATGGAGTTTTTCCGGAAGAAACGAAGCTTGGTCAGCGGTTTAAAGTGGATTTAATCGTCCAGACTGATTTAGCCAATGCTGGGAAGAGTGACAACCTTGAAGACTCAATCAACTATGGCGAGTTATATGAAGTGTGTAAAAGTGTTGTTGAGGGAGAGCCTTTTAAGTTAGTGGAAGCTGTTGCTGAAAAAATTGCTTCTGAACTACTTAATAAATATTCTTCCATCGAGACATGCACCGTGAAGGTATATAAACCAGATCCTCCTATAGCGGGGCACTATGACTCGGTAGCTATAGAAATTGTAAGGGGACGCTGATTGTGGTAAATATTGCTTACCTTTCTATAGGATCGAACTTAGGGGATCGCCTTGATACTTTCCGAACGGCTTTCCAATTATTGTCTGAAAACCCGCATATCCAGTTGGCGGCCTGCTCTTCTTTATATGAAACAGACCCGATAGGATATGCCGACCAGGACTGTTTTTTAAATGCTGTCCTTAAAGTGAAAACCGATTTAGAACCAGAGGAATTACTTCACGCCTGTATGAAAATCGAAACCGATTTAGGGAGAAAAAGGGAAATTAGGTGGGGTCCCCGTACTTTAGACCTTGACATTTTGTTATATAATCATGAAAATATTGAGACAGAGATTCTTTCAGTCCCGCACCCTCGTATGCACGAGAGGGCTTTTGTTATCGTGCCTTTAATGGAAGTGGACCCTGATATTAGGCTTCCGCACATGCATGCACCTTTGAGCGACTTGCTTGAACAGATTCCGGATAAAGAAGGAGTTCGATTATGGAAGGTGAAAAATGGGGAAGGCGCATTCGCGCTTTTCGAAAGTTAAAGGGTTATACACAGGAAGGCTTTGCGAGAGAAATAGGCGTTTCCGTTTCCTTGTTGGGGGAAGTTGAAAGAGGGAACCGAAACCCTTCAGAGGCATTTTTACTGGAAGTGGCGGATATCCTTCATGTTTCCATTGAGGAGCTTCAACCTCCTGAGGATAAATGAAAGAATGTTATAGGAGGTCACACGTGTTAAAAATAGGCGATATAGAAATGAAAAATCCGGTAGTGCTAGCACCGATGGCCGGAGTCTGTAACTCGGCATTCCGCTTGACGGTCAAGGAATTTGGTGCTGGTCTAGTTTGTGCGGAGATGGTCAGTGACAAAGGAATCGTTCTTCAAAATGCCAAAACGCTGAATATGCTTTATATAGATGAAAGAGAAAAACCATTAAGTTTGCAAATCTTTGGCGGCGAAAAGAAATCCTTGGTCAAAGCTGCTCAATTCGTTGATAAGAATACAAATGCCGATATCATTGATATCAATATGGGCTGCCCTGTCCCGAAAATCACGAAATGTGATGCAGGGGCGAAATGGCTTCTAGACCCGAATAAAATTTATGAGATGGTTTCCGCGGTTGTTGATGCTGTCGAAAAGCCTGTAACCGTGAAAATGCGCATTGGCTGGGATGAAGAGCATGTGTTTGCGATTGAAAATGCTCAGGCAGTTGAACGCGCGGGTGGTAAAGCCGTTTCCATGCATGGGAGAACCCGGGTTCAAATGTATGAAGGAAAAGCTAACTGGGACATCATTCGTGAAGTGAAGAAATCGATTAATATCCCTCTTATAGGTAACGGTGATGTGGAAACTCCGCAGGATGCGGAAAGAATGCTTAAAGAAACGGGTGTTGACGGTGTCATGATTGGCCGTGCAGCACTAGGTAACCCGTGGATGATTTACCGGACTGTAAAATATTTAGAAACGGGTCAACTGATGGATGAACCTACAGTTCGTGAAAAGATGGATGTTTGTGTACTTCATATGGATCGTCTGATTGCACTGAAAAACGAAAACGTCGCTGTCCGTGAAATGCGTAAGCATGCTTCTTGGTACCTAAAAGGTGTTAAAGGGAATGCCAAGGCACGTAAAGGGATTAACGATTGTGAAACAAGGGAAGATGTCGTGAGCCTTCTTTATGGAATGGTCGATGATATTGAAGCGAAGGAAATGAACATTCAAATGGTCTGATGTTGACTTCGCCTTCCTGTTTTCCTATAATACGCATATCTTAAACTGCCATTAAACCTGGCAGTTTTTATATATACATAAAGAAGTTTTTAAGATAAAAAGCTGTTGAATTCTTGTACTTTATGTAAGAATAAATACGTATGCAAAAGAATTTCTGATAAATTATATAAAGCTTTTATTAATAAAGATGGAGATGATTTTCGTGAGTCATGAAGAATTGAATGACCAACTGCAAGTGAGACGCGATAAAATGCAGGCCATGATTGATAATGGACAAGACCCATTCGGGAGCAGATTCGAGCGCACACATAACACTCAAGAGATAGTTAGTGCTTATGGGGAAATAGAAAAAGAAGATCTTGAAGAAAAAGAAATTGAAGTTACGATCGCTGGCCGGGTAATGACTAAGCGTGGAAAAGGGAAAGCGGGATTTGCCCATATTCAGGATATTAGCGGCCAAATCCAAATCTACGTCCGTTTAGATAATATAGGTGAAGATGCTTACCAAATTTTCAACCAAACGGATCTGGGCGATATCGTAGGGGTCACTGGTGTAATTTTCAAAACGAAAGTCGGGGAACTTTCCATTAAAGCTAAAGAATATGTGTTCCTTGCTAAAGCGCTTCGCCCATTACCTGATAAATTTCATGGTCTAAAGGATGTTGAAGAGCGTTATCGGAAACGTTATGTTGATTTAATTACAAATGAGGAAAGTAAAAACACGTTGATCATGCGCAGTCGTATTGTACAAGCCATGAGACGATATCTTGATGATCATGGATACCTTGAAGTAGAGACGCCTCTATTGCACTCTGTTGCTGGTGGAGCTGCTGCACGCCCTTTCCTTACTCATCATAATGCATTGGATATGTCTTTGAATTTAAGGATTGCCATCGAGCTTCATCTAAAACGCTTAATCGTTGGCGGATTAGAGAAAGTTTATGAAATAGGACGGGTTTTCAGGAATGAAGGAGTATCTACAAGACACAATCCGGAATTCACATTGATTGAATTATACGAGGCATATGCTGATTACCAAGATATCATGAGTTTAACCGAAAACCTGATTGCCCATATAGCACAAGAAGTTCTGGGGACGACTACCATTCAGTATGGGGAGTATGAAATAGAGTTAAAACCGGAATGGAAAAGACTTCACATGGTTGATGCTGTAAAAGAATATACAGGTGTGGACTTCTGGACTCAAATGAATAAAGAAGAAGCCCAACAGCTTGCTAAAGATAACGGAATTGAAGTTAAGGAATCCATGGAATTTGGTCATATTGTAAATGAGTTCTTTGAACAGAAGGTTGAAGATAAGTTAATTCAACCTACATTCATTTATGGACATCCAGTGGAAATCTCTCCGTTAGCAAAGAAAAACCCGGAAGATTCCCGTTTTACCGATCGTTTTGAGTTATTCATTGTGGGTAGGGAGCATGCAAATGCCTTCACGGAACTTAATGACCCTATTGATCAACGTCAACGCTTTGAAGCACAATTAAAAGAACGAGAGCAAGGTAATGATGAGGCTCATGAAATGGATGAAGATTTCTTGGAGGCTTTAGAATACGGAATGCCGCCAACTGGCGGATTGGGAATTGGTGTTGACCGTTTGGTTATGCTATTGACCAATTCTCCTTCTATACGTGACGTGCTGTTATTCCCGTTAATGAGACACCGCTAATAATGTAAGGTAATTAATGATTGCAGGGCCGAATTCGGACGGCTGGGATTCAGGAGTGTAGCTCATGATCCCGGTTAGTTCAATTCGGTTTTTGTTTTTTAATTATAATTTCATGTCTTTTAATTGATTGGATTCTAGGGTTGGAAAGAAAAACAACATTATCTCAAAAAACTTTATAAAAGGTATTGCGCAGTTACCGTAATGGTGTTATATTTATATCTGTCGTTACGAACGAGTTGCAAACGGATTACAAACTTTAAAAAAAGTTTTAAAAAGTTGTTGACTCAGAGTGATGAAGATGTTATTATTAATAAGCTGTTCCGAAAGATATTGCTCTTTGAAAACTGAACAAAACAAAGCGCCAACGTTAAATTTTAAGTGAGCACACACTATCAAAAAAGCAAATGAGCAAGTCAAACATTTCTTCGGAGAGTTTGATCCTGGCTCAGGACGAACGCTGGCGGCGTGCCTAATACATG
>NZ_JBHZPF010000032.1:0-54490 GCF_042787975.1 Peribacillus sp. YIM B13482 | reverse complement strand
TTTAAAATCATTAAGACTGAGTTCGCCAATCAAACAACATTCGCAAGCTTAGCTCAGCTTACACTCGAATTTGGAGACTATGTGAACTGGTTTAATAAGTTGCGAATTCATGGAACTTTAGGCTACGTAAGCCCTCTAGAATTTAAAAAGTTGTCCCTTAAAAAGGTTGTTTGATTTAGTGTTGACAATCCAGTTTGCATGAAAACAATAAAAATTAATTATTTCCTACACAAAAAAACAGAAACAGAAAAACACTATCCTGCATTACGTTCCATTACAAGAACCAAACAACCCTTTTCAGACCATGGTTCATGTTCTGTATTAGGTCCATAACAGAGATAAGAACCTGCTCCATACTCAACATCATTGCTGATAAGAGCCCCATCTAATACGAATAATTCCTCGGTATCCTTATGCGTATGTTGAGGGAATTTTGCCCCCGGTGCAAATCGCACGACATAACGCAGTTCACCATTCTCATCTCGTAATGGAATTTGTTCTATACCATCCATAACAAATTTCCACTCACTGTTTGTGATATCAACGGAAAATAAATCTTTCATGTTATCATCTCCTTCTATACAAATAGTAATTTACGATGATATATTAGTCAATATGAACAAAAATGAACTATTCTTCAGGAGGAATGAATTATGGAAATTCGTTTGTTACAGACATTTCAAGCTGTTGTCCAATGTGGTAGTCAGATAAAAGCAGCAAATCAGCTACAATACGCACAATCTACCATCACCCTACACATCAATCAATTAGAAGAAAAACTCGGCATCGAACTGTTTGAGCGTAAAGGAAAACAAATGGTGCTAACCGAAGCCGGAAGACTTGTGAAAGAACAGGCAGATATTTTATTAAATCAAGTGGATGTAATCACCGAAACCGCAAAAGAATTTTCAATCGGTCAGAAAGGACTTATTCGGATTGGAGCAATTGATTCCATTGGCAAAACAAATTTGATTTCCGTACTAACAACGTTTATGAAAGAACATCCACAAATTTGTCTTTCCATCGAAAGTGGCGTAACCCAACAATTTAGTCAACGGATTATCGCTAACGAACTTGATATTGCCTTATGTCCCCCTCCATCACCAGAATTAAATCTTGAATTTTATCCGCTATTTGAAGAAAAGCTTTGTTTGATACTGCCAATCGACCATCCATTATCTACACAAGAAAAAATTTACATGTGTGATTTGGAAGATGAAAATTTCATTTTAACTGGACAATTGTGTGTTTATCGGCGAAAAATAGAGCATGTTTTTCTTCATCATGGCTTTCATTTACACTCTAATTACGATGCAGCAAACATGGAGATGGTTTTAAATCTTGTATTACAAGGGTTTGGTATTGCTATGCTACCTAGCAATTTCGTTGCCAATTCACACCAATACGCTATTCGTGACATCGATGATATTTCATTCGCTTTACCTGTTGGATTAATCCGCAAAAAAAATAAAGTCCTCAGCCCTGCTACAGAAAAATTGGTAGCTAACATATTTTCATCCTGCAAAACAAGCACAAAAACCAGCTAATGTTTGTCAAGCAGATCTGCCTTGGTACCTAAAAGATTTTTTGTTATAATGTTTATGGAAATGACAAATAAACCTCCATCGACGTGGAGGTTTATGGAATTTATTGATTATGTGCGATAGGGCTCGCCTCGGGTAAGGATGGCATAAACGTGATGTAGAAGCTAAGTGGGCGCAGGCGATCACGGCCACCTTGTAGGGCTTGCCCTCTTTCTTTGAAGTTCCCCGTGTATTCACCACATCTTCCTTCAAATAAGTTCCGTTAGGAATTGTTTGCTTCTTCGCAGATAACGAACGCCTAGTATTCATCCTCCTTAATCTGTTCGGTCCTTCCTTATCTTCTCGAGTAGACAAGTACTATGACCTCTGTTGACTTCTGATGATTCAGCTGTCACCAAGTGTACTTGGCTGTCATCAGACCTCCCCGGGTAAGAGTGCAATCTTTCCCTCCATCTATCTGCTTCATTTACTCTGTACCACCTTAGGCAGTAAGGACTTTGTTTTGTTTCGCAAACTCATCCAATGATACCTAGCCTTATATGAATTTCGTGTTCCTCAGACCGAAGGTTTGCCGCTTGCTTCCTTCAGATTCCACGTCAACGTGGACACCCTCGCATTAAGTTAACCACTACTACTGCCTTCATAGTTCGGGACTTTCACCCTATAGATTGCACCCATGCCGTGCCCACGAAAAAGCTGCCTTAAAGACAGCTCTGATCTTCAGCTAACGCACCTGATAGTTTAAGTACAATATTTCACAAACTTTCGCATTAATATTAGATGTATAATTAGTAAATGAAATACCAGTAAAACACATTCAAACCGTATTAATAAATATCCCCATAATCACAAGACCAATAAGGATAGCTGCAAGTGATAATATTAAAGCAAGACCTTACTAATTCACCACCAGTACCAAAAAAAGTATCAAGTATTCCTAAAACTAAAAAAATCACCTTATTTGAAGTTTTAGATTCATCTGCCTTAAAATCTTTATAGCCATAAATCAATAGGGATATAAAAGAAACCAGACCTATAAAAAAGAGAATGAACCCACCGAACATTTTCATAAAAAATTTCCCCTTCGTTACAAGTTTAACCAGAAATCTAACGGAAATATATTATATCTTTAATATAATACATTATCTGTTATTCCTAATCGTTGTGAAGGGGGTAATTCTTTTATTATCTTCTTATTTCTCTTTATTAAACTAAAGCACCCGTAAGTTTATTAAGAAAAGCGATTCTTATTTTATCTACGTGATTACATATTTCACTGGCGATATGTCAAAATCCATCAATTATTGGTGTTGGTTTTGAATAAAGATTGATTAAAAATTTTCTGTAAACCCACAAGCTATGGCTAATAAAAGGAAACCATTTTGAAAAAAGATTAATCATAATGGTTTCCTTTCTTTTTGAATGGACTCTCCAGTTTTCTAAAAAAGTTTAATCAAAGTATCACAACTTTATTCAAAACTTCGCATCTTTCTTACAAACATCGCAATTTTATTTTAAAGACACAATTACCAATGGCGGATTCTTAAGAAGATTAATAATAAAATCCAAGTGAAAATTTAAGAAAAATTTAATATTTACCCCACTTTTTATTTTAAAAGTTTTTCCTATCCTATAAACAAGTGACATCAAGGAGGAGACTAAAAATGAAAAAGCGGGGATTTTGGTGCATTATTTCTAGTTTTTATTTTTAATATATTACCGATATCCCAAGATAAAGTAGGGGATTGAAAATATGAACAAAATGATAATACAGCTACTGAAAATTCCTAAAAGATTGAGATTACGAAGAGCAGATCTATCAAGGGAATCTGCTTTTGTTAAACAGTGAATATGCTGTTCAACAAGCTGGTATAAAATCGGATATCATAAATTTATTTACACACAAAGATTTAACAACCGGATACCAGTTACTTAATAGTGAAATAAAATTATCAGAAGAAATAGCTGAAAACCTATCGGAGATGATAGCGTAGTGTAAAGTAGGAATAAAGCTTAGATTAAAAATTTGAAAAAGAATTAGGAATTGAGGATTTATATGGAAAAATCAAAATAAAATAACTGCTGGCTTGTTGGCCGTATATTTATTTACATTAACATGGATTATAGTCTTTAAAATGCAATTTTCATTTCAAGGCTTGCCGGATTTTAGGGAAATCAACTTAATCCCTTTTGCTGGTTCAGCTAATATTAATAATCAAATAGATTTTAATGAAATAATCTATAATGTACTTGCATTTATCCCATTTGGAATTTATATCAGTATGCTAAAACCAATTGGGTCTTTCTTGAAAAAGATTGCAGTAATAGCAGGAGTTAGTTTGTTATTTGAAGTATTGCAATTCCTCTTTGCTATAGGAGCTAGCGATATAACTGACTTTATGGGAAATACATTAGGTGGAATTATTGGAGTTGGAGTTTATATTGTATTTTGTAAGCTGTTTAGTACAAAAGCAAATAAAATCCTTAATGTTTTAGCTTCAATCGGAACGATATGCATTGTTGCATTATTGCTGTTATTAATATATCTCAGGATTAGTGGTGTTATTATTTATAAAGTTTCCTAAGTAATTGGAGAATTGCTGTTCATGAAAATTAACAGAGGGTATACTATCAATGACTTTGATAAAGCAGGTTCTTTATTTATAAACAAGAATGACAAATATCACAAGCCACCTATTTTGAGGGTGGCTTTTTTACCAAGGCCATAAATCCATACGACTAATAAAATCATTGCTAATAAGACCTGCGCAGCCAATAACTTCACCAGAGTCCTCCATTAAACACCAAATAGGAAACGGACTATCCGTTGTTATGCTGTGTGTAATACAGTTCTCATATACTTTCATAGTGTTTTCGTTTGCCCATTTGCACTGAAAATATTTTATTGCTTTTTCTTTATACTCTGGATGTTCTCTAACACTAATAATTTGCGCTTCTTTTTCTTGTTTTAGTTTAAAGTCGGGTCTCCATTTTCTTAGAGTACATTAATTTATTAGCATTTTATCTAATTCACGAACTTTATCATATGACTCCAATAGTTGTTCAGGTATTAATGTTCTCCCATATTCCCAAGCATTAGTTTCTATTTCAGATTTTAGCTTTTCTTTTTCTTCTTCGTTACCATACATCAAAATCCTTAAATCATGTTTGTTTTTCTTAAAATCTAAATAATAACCAATCATACGATAAAGAATAATTTTAACAAAGTCTTCCTCTGTCTCTTTAATTCTAATTTTCCCTTTATAACCGTTAACTTGAAGGTAATTGAATTTTATAGTATTGGTCGATACGTTATAACTCATAGGTGCACTTAGATTATTGTCAAACTCATGAATAATATCCAAATTGTGCTCATTTAATGTGTTATTAATTATCTTTTCGATATCGCTTATATAAATCATTTAACTATCACTTCCCTTTTAAAGACTCTTCATTATAGTAGTAGATTAAGTTATTCTTCCTTTATCAATATAATAAACTGTTGAGATATTAAAATCACATAGTAAAAAATAAAGGAAATATTTACTATATAATACTAAAGTGGAGGGTAAGTCCTACGAGAAGTGTGATTAATCCCTAATAGAACCCCTAAAGGAATTTGCTTTAAATTACTCTTTCATACTTTCCTCCCTCTATTTATTTCACTTTAAAACTTACTATCATTGGTTGTAATTCTTCTTGAAATTGTTCTACCATCATTTCAGGTGAAGGCATTTTATTATACTTTTCAATCCAAGAAACGTAATGAAGTGCTACATTATGCGCAATATCAAAGTAGGGGACAGGTTCGTTGTAACCACACACTCTCTGTGAGCTGGAAATTTATCTCTGAAGTCTTACATCGTTTGCCGTTATTTTACATATTCTTCATGCGTCATGCTCAGAGCTTCCAAGAAGTATTCCCGTGCATGGTATTTGGTAGTAAAGGTAATCCAACACATTATAGTAAATTGGGTTTTACCGAAGAATATGATTATGCACCTTTTAAAGAAAAGCCAAAAATACGGTCTTATTTTTAACCTCAATCGTTAGCTGAATAAGCAAAAGACTTATCCAAAGTTCCTTGAAATATTAATTATTACCAATTATTGTCCCGTAATACGTTTTACTCCTTCTCTATCCAGAAAAAAGGCCCAAACCCCTGTGATATCAAAGATTTGAGCCTTTGTTAGTTGATGACCTGTGAGGGATTCGAACCCACGACCCCTTCCCTGTCAAGGAACGTGCCTCAATACAAAATCCCTATCCATGTTTTCACAGCCGTCGCTAGAATCAATAGAGCCAATATGACTTGCAGGACTTTTACATTCATCTTTTTACCGGCCATCGCCCCAAGCGGAGATGCTATTAAACTAGCAACAACCATGATCAATGCCGGATAGAAATCAACTTGCCCTGTTGAGATTTTCCCTGCTGTTGCACCAATGGATGAAATGAATGTGATTGCTAATGAAGACGCGATCGTAACCCTGGTTGGAATTCTTAAAACGATGAGCATGATGGGAACTAATAGAAAGCTCCCTCCAGCCCCGACTATTCCAGACCCTAATCCAACGATTAATGCAAGTATGGCCGCAAGCCATTTGTTAAAGGTAACTTGATCCAAGGGAATGTCATCTATGCCTTTCTTCGGAATGAACATCATGACAGCCGCTATCAAAGCCAAAATGCCATAGACGATATTCACTCCGTCTTCCGACATCGATTGTGATCCAAAGCTTCCAACCACGCTTCCGATTAGAACGCTGATCCCCATATAGAAAATGAGCGTTTTATTTAAATGTCCGCTCTTACGATAGCTCCATACACCTCCGATGGAAGCGAATAAGACTTGTACAGCACTTATCCCTGTTACATCATGGGCACTAAATGCCACTAAACCGAAGATGGGGGGAATAAACAGAAGCATTGGATAATTTATAATCGAGCCCCCGATGCCGAGCATTCCAGAAACATATGAACCTATAAAACCAATTAAAAAGATGGTAATGATAAAGATGATATCCATTGTACCTGCCTCCCTTAAAAGAAGGGAACCCTAATGGTTCCCTTCTCTTATCAGCCTTTCCTGATCCAAAATTTCAGTATATCATTTTCTTCTGCCGTTTCCACTAGTTCATGACCACCGGATCTTGACCAAGCAGCTAAGTCGGCTTTAGCTCCTTTATCGGTTACATGTATTTCCAGCACTTGTCCGGTTTGCAAATCATTCATCGCTTTTTTCGTCTTAACAATCGGCATTGGACATGCAAGTCCCCTAGCATCTAACACTTTATCTGAAATCATTTTTCATCTCTCCTATTGGCTTCATTTTTTATCAGGTTTAGCGAACCGCACAACGATTTGGTCCGATTTCCATTTCGCGCTGTTTTTCATCATCGGGCTCGATTTTCCCCATATTGGTTTCGCGAATGTCTTGATAAGCGTTCGGTTGAGGTGGTAAATTACCTGTTACCAGCTCTCTGAATTCTATTTCATCGGCAATGTTCATTCCATGATTTTCAGCAAACAGCGTTCCCAACTTTTTAGCGACACTTCCGTCTTCATTCAATTCATCAATGATCATGAAATGTGATGGCAATACGATTAACTCGTCCGATAGTTCCCTATAACGTGTATACAGTGTTTCTCTCAAGTCCCCTACCCAATCTTCAGCCAATCCCGCTAGGTCCGGTCTGCCAATGGAATCGATGAATAGTATATCTCCGGAAAGCAGGTATTTTCCATCGACCACAAAAGATGTGGAGCCAATGGTGTGGCCAGGGGAGTATAATGCTTCGATATCAATCGCTGAATGACCGATCTTTATCACTTTACCGCTTTCTAATGGCTGATATTCAAAAGTTACCTCAGCTGCATCTTTTGGCGGCAGCCAGTAATCTGCTTTTGTCCTTTCCGCTATTCGTCTTCCTCCTGAAATGTGATCGGCATGTAGGTGTGTATCTAGAACATGTGTAATTTTCACTCCGATACCATCGGCGAAATCAAGGTAGGCATCAATCATTCTTGTGGAATCAATAACGGCTGCTTCACCATTGGAAACGACCATGTATGATAAACAGCCTTTACCAAGTCGCACAAATTGGTAAATTTCTCCGACATTGGTCAACTCGCCGATTTTCACCGGTTCCAAATGTTCACTCCATGTTTTCATTCCACCCTTTAAGTAAGAAACATCCAATCCAGCTTCAAAAAGCATCTCAGCTACCATAACGGATGAGCCTTCCTTTGCACATACAACCAGGATTTCCTTATGTGCCGGAATTTGATCGATGATTTCTTCAACGCCATCCAGTAAATCGAAGTAAGGGATATTAAGGAATTCAAAATTCTCCCCTTCCATTTTCCAATCGTTAAAATCACTTTCATTTCGAACATCCAAAATGAATAAGTCCGTTTTATTGATTACTTTCTTTGAAACCTCCGCCGCTGTCATTGGATTAACTGCCATTCTTTATACCCCCTATAGTATTTAACATTTCAATTTTTTTACATTAAAAGGATAAGGTTACATCAGCATCCTTAGCGAACTCTAAAAATGTGACCGCTCCACCCACTTCGATGCCGTCAACGAAAACTTCTTTTTCCAACCCCTTAACATCCATAGTCATTTGACACCCAATAAACTTAACGTTCATTTCCTGGGCCATAGTAACTAACTCTGGAATGGAAGGAACATTAGCCTTTTTAAATCCTTCGGCAAAATGATCTTTACCTTCAGGCATTGGCAGTTGTACATTTGCTTCTTTATGAATTAAGTTTAAGCCTTCGAAAGTAAAGAAAATGGCCACTTCTTGATCCGTTGCTGCCGCTGCCGTTGCGATGTTAACACTTTATATGCGTCAAATAACCCACCATTACTTGCGATTATAGCCACTTCTTTAGACATGATATATTCCTCCATTTTAAGTCTCTGTTATTCATTCACTGATTTTTGGGTAGGACCATTCCACTGGCTCATGCCTGGTTCAACATTAAATACCTGTTCAAATCCAGCTGCTGTCAGTTTTTGTGCAGCCAGATCACTTCGGCTGCCAGTACGGCAAATCACGAAAATCTCGGACTCTTTATCCAATTCACGCATACGTTGTTCCAATTCACCCATCGGGAGGGATTTAGCTGTTGGAATATGATTGAAAGCATACTCTGCCGCTTCTCGTACATCAAGGATGATTGTGTTTTGATTTTCTTCGATTTTTTGAAGAAGGCCGTCATTTGAAATGACTTTTTGATGCTTCTTCTCTTGTTGCTCTTCTCCGCCTGCTTTCCGAAGATAATGTTTTAGCGTGGTCCCCCCTTCAACCGTACCCAAATATTGATGACCTGTACTTTCGGCCCAGGCTTTCATATCGGCAGTTGACCCTTTATCAGTCGCTTGAACTTCAAGCACTTCCCCTGCTGCCAGGCCGTGCATGGCTTTTTTCGTTTTTACGATTGGCATTGGGCAAGCTAAACCTTTAGCATCCAAAACGAAATTTGTTTTAATCATTTTATTTCCTCCTTGTGTTTTTTATAGAGATGGGGGTATATTTAGCTTTAAAAATTATTCTATGGGACCTTCCCATTCATTCATGCCGCCCACCATGTTCAACACTTTATATCCATGATCCTCAAGTAACTGCGCTGCCCTTGAACTTCTGCCCCCTGACCGGCAGACCATGATATACTCTTTTGATTTATCCAGATCCTGCATTCTAAATTCCACTAGGCCCAACGGGATGTTCAAAGCATTTGGTATTTTCCCTGCCTTTACTTCATCCACCTCCCGCACATCAATAATATGGACTGGCGAGTTTCCCTTCAATAATGCACTCACTTCATTCGGTAAAATTTCTTTCATCTTTATAATATCCTCCTTTTATTCGCGCCAAGAATTCATGCCGCCTTTTACGTTGGTGACTTCATTAAATCCGAGTTTTTTCAAAGCTTTACATGCATTACTGCTCCGCATCCCGCTTTGGCAAATCACAACAACTTCTTTATCTTTTGAAAGTCCTTGTGCCCTTTTGCCAAGTTCGTTTAAAGGTATATTTTTAAAGACCTTAATATGATTGCCCCTAAATTCATTAGGAGTACGGACATCAATGAATTGCTTACTTCCTTTGTTATTCAACGCCGCTTTTAACTCAGCCGCATTTATATTTTTTATCCCCTTTGCCGGAACAAATCGCTGATATAAAAACCAAACGATGACACCCAATATGATGATATTAAATATAGTTCCCATTTGAACTCATCCCTCCGGTACCCCAATTTATATAAATAAGTTTACATTTCCATCCTCTGCTTCGGCTAAATAAGCCGCTACACCTGCATATTCTATTCCATCCATTAATTCCTCTTGCTGCAAGCCCAATAAATCCATCGTCATCGTACAGGCAATCAGTTTCACATCTTGTTCTTGGGCCAACTCAATTAAATTCGGGAGTGACATGGCATTATGTTTTTTCATCACGTGCTTGATCATTTTCGGCCCCATTCCAGCAAAGTTCATGTTGGATAGACCCATTTTATCAGAACCACGGGGCATCATTTTTGCAAACATTTTTTCAAGAAAGCCTTTTTTTAATGACAGCGGCTCATCTTTCCTTAAAGCATTCAATCCCCAGAATGTATGGAAGATGGTCACTTCATGATCGTAGGCTGCAGCACCATTTGCGATGATATAAGCAGCCATTGCCTTATCATAATCACCACTAAATAAAATGATCGTCGTTCTTCTCTTTTCAGTCATATATTTTTCCCCCTAAGCCTATTTCAATTACCTGTATAGGTATATAATTCGTTAAAAAAACATTCATTTCTATATACCCTGTAGGGTATATAATATGACGAAAAATACTGTTGGTCAACCTTCTTTAAATAGAATTTTCTATCCTTCATAAATTTTTTTATTTAATTGGGCCATGATTGATTTGAGTCAAACCTTCATTTACTTCTAATATTTTCCCATTAACCTCCTCTATGCCAAAACCTTTTAAACGTGCTGTGTGCATAGTCAAGTACTTACAGGCTGATTCCCTTGACTCAAACAGATATATGCCACCAGCTTCCTTTGCTTCCCGTTCTTCGGTCCAAATCTTCCAGATCACACCTTCTTCATCATTGATGCTTTTAGCTAAGCCAGCAAACCCTTCCACCATCTCGTGACCAAATGGCCCTTCCATTTTAAAATCAACTTGTAAAATATAAGCCATGAATAACTCTCTCCTTTTTTAGGTCAGGTGCTCTTTTACCTGCTTTTAATCAATAATTCAACAGCTTCCTTGACAAGATGTTCAGTGCCTTCACCTTTTTCGACATTTTCCCGAACGCATTGTTCTAGATTGGCACTTACGATAACACCCATGCTCCTATCGATGGCATTACGTGCAGCAGCTAACTGAGTGATGATTTCCCTGCAATCTTTCCCCTGCTCCATCATTCCAATAACTCCCTTGATTTGTCCTTCAATCCGCTTCAAGCGATTAAGGACACTTTTATCATATTCCATATTCTGCCCACCCATCTATTTACAAACACAATCACTGAATCACATAACTGGTTACCATAATTCCTTTTCCAATTAAGAAACGCAGCCCCAAGTTCACTTCCAATTTATAAGAAGCAATTACATGAATGTTTTCATGTGGGATTTCTTCATTAAAACATTTCAAATAGGCATAAGAGATATTCAAAAGCTCTTCATCACATTGTCACACTTATGATTAGAAGCCCTAATATCCAAAAAATCCTGTACTTCATTCAAAAAACTCTTAACAGGAACATACCGTTTATACAAAAACGGGACCAAAATAAGTAAAAATATTACAATAAATAAAATTTGTGCTTTTTACTCTTAGTTTACTCACTCCTAACTTATGAGTTCATAATATACCTATAGGGGTATATTGTCAAACTAAATAATTTCACAAAGTATATATACAAAAGAGTACCCGTGTACGTGTAAAGGCACAATAAATTATTTAAAATGCAAGTTAAAAACATACATAACACCGTTCAAAATTTTATGAACGGTGTTAACTCCTCTAATTTCCCCATTTTTTTGATGTTTCCCCTTGTTTCTGTGCCCATTTTCTAAATAAAGCAATTACCTGCTTCATTCTCTGTCAACTATCTTTGAAAAGTCATTAAGAGTACTTGAATACTTGATATAGGTTCGTGGTAAAAGATAGAGTTCATCTTTAATACCCTTCTCAATAAATGGTCCAGGAGTTGTCGTAAGTCCAAACAAATAGTATTTCTTCGTTTCTGCTACGACTTTATCGTTGAAATTCCCGTAAGGATACGCAAGAACATTAACTGGTTTGCCCGTTATTTTTTGAATTTTATCTTTGGACCCTTTCAGTTCATATTCATAATTTTTTATTTTCGTCAAATCGGGATGTGTAGCAGTATGAGACTGGATTGAGATTATCCCCGAATCAGCCATCAGTTTTAAATCCGATTTCGATAATCTGTTGGAACGACCGATAAAGTCAGAAATAACAAAAATGGTGCCAGTTGGTTTAAAACGTTCGGTTTTCAGTTTTTGAAAGATTGCGAATGCATTCAGATTGTTTTTGTACCCGTCATCAAAGGTAATGAAAATGGGTTTGTTTACTTTATTAATGTCTTGCCATCGATCAAAAGTTAATAATGTGAAGCCATGGTCTCGCAAATACAACATTTGTTTCTCGAAATTCTTCGGGGTTACATATAACTCCTTAGAACCCTGCCCATTAAACTCGTCAATCGAATGATAAATCAAGATGGGCACTTCTAGTTGCTTACCGAAAGCATGAGATGCGAACACAAACGTGAGAAATAAGGAAATCAATACAATATTTTTCATAGAACCCCTTCCTGAAGTACTTTGTTTTCACATATGGTCCCACAAAGTCCTAGAAAAAATCAGAATCACCTTGAAAGATTACATGTCACACATACCAATCCATCTATTCCCTTCGCGTCCACTTTGAATCCTTTAAATACTCATGATTTTTCATAGTACAAATAACATTAAAATGTGCGCGCTACCTCTTGTACGATAAAACGATCATCATTTGTTCTTAACATCCGTAATAAACTGATGGTAGCTGCATTGTTAAAATACCTTTAAAAAATCCTTACTAGAAGGTTAAAAGATTAAAAAAATTTGATCATCTGATGGTTATCACGAAAACCTATTGGGACTTAAAAGAAGAACATTCGTGTTTATGGGAGGAAGTAGGATGCAACACAACGATAGGAAAAGGGAATGGAACGGCTTTTCCAAAACGATTCCCTATTCTCTTTTAGATGTAAAAGATGAATTAAAGAAAAAAGGTAAAAAACAGACTTCTGTTAAACCGCGGGAATTAACGGGAGAAGAGACAATGTTAATACATGAAATTAAAGAACGAACAAGACAACACAACAGTAATAATGTGACCCGAACACATGCCTATTTTCAGTTTTATCTCCGTTACCCAGAAATACACTGGGCACTACTTGGACATATGGTATCGCGTAATGGCGGTTGGAATATGACGGATTTAAAAGGGGAGTTATATACAAGACTTTTATCGGAAAAAGATCAACTTATCTTCTTTTCTTTTCTGGAACGAGGGAACTGGTTAATCTTCCAAGATGTGTACCCACAATTTTTGTTGTATGAACAAAGTGTCAAAAGATCAAAAAGACTGTTTCATCTTCTACCATTTTTCAATGTATCAACTTTTATGGAAACGTTGTGGAACCATTTTTGGAGAAAGGGCGACCACTATATGTTAGCCATTGCCACCGTTATTAATGAACAAAGCTATTTAGAAAAAAGTGTCTTTCAAAATACCCATTTTAAAAAGACGGTACTAAATAGTATTGGATTCAAACTTTATGATTTTTTTCGCTTTAACCATATTCTTTTTCCATTCTATAAGGATGAAACCAAACAAAAAACATCGCTAGTCGGGAATACAATGACGCATTTCACCTCCCTACATGAGCGAATATTGCTGGGCAAGCGATTATACTCACAGCTGTTTAGGAGTGAGAACATCTTATCAGGAGTAGTAGAATGGGCACATGATCATCCACATACCGGTTCGCGAAAAGACTACTGGTCGCATTTGTTTAATGATGTAAACGAATCATTCCCCCGTGCGTTTTATAAACGTCGAACAAAAAAGTGCCAATTAAGAAAAGGTGCGGATCGTTTATACAGTCCGCGATTAATATACACATGGAAAGATATTAATCATGAAGAGGAAGAAAGCAAAGACTGGTTTGAGGACTGGAAAATCATGGACTACTTAATCGATAAGGAAGAAAATACAGATGGGGAGGTTTATGATGAGTACTGCAAAACGCTTGAAAAAATTGAACTTGCCATTCTGGCAAAAAAAAACGTCCTACTCCGAGAAGAAGCAGAAGACGAGTAACCTTCGGGCTTTTGTTGCCACCATAGTTCTCTCTTGTTTCATCGGGACTTATTTAGACTTACTGTTTGTCGGTAAACAAATGTATGCCTTTCCAGCAAGACCATTCCCAGATATATTTACAATCAATGTTGCTTTTACATTATTGATATTGCCAATCTTTACTACGCTCTTTTTATGGATCGCAAAAACGTTGACTAAATTTTCAAGAATCCTGTTTATCGTTTTGATTGGACTTTGTATAGGTGTTTCCGAACCGTTTGCTGAGAATTTAGGATTGTTTACTCATAGCGAAGCATGGCATCATTCTTATTCCCTTTTCGGCTACATGATCTTCATGCTCCTTATTTGGAATTTTTATCGATGGTTTCAATAACAGGCGACTGTATTATAAGTATTTAAAAAACAAAGGGTGTCACAAAAATTCCAATAAACTTTTTTTGACACCAAATATGCTAGCAGGGTTTCCCTTCTGGACTGATGATTAAAAACTAAAATAGCTCACTCTTTTGAAAGAAATATGGAGAAACATTTTTAAACTTTTCAGAAAATCTTGTTCGCAACGATTTTGGCACCCATAGCCAAGATATTAAGTGCATGATATATAATGCATCTAAATATAATGGTTGTGAGACGTAATTAGATCATTTTGACTCAGCTTTTTTATTATTTGGGCTATACCAATACCTCTCTTTTTTCAGCATATTTTAAGGAGGAATGTATGAAAGAAATTGGCATCAAATCATATTTGTGTGTTGGTACTGTCAGTAACCCTATTTATGATCCTAAAAGTAATAAGATAATCTTTATTGCTGATTATTCTGGTTTACCGCAGGTTTGGACAAAGGATTTCGATATAAGAGAACCAACCCAAACTTCTTTTACTAATGAACGAATCACTTTTTTTAAATACTTAAACAGTTCATCACAGCGCGGCCTATTTATCGGAATGGATGTTGGCGGTAATGAGAAGCAACAACTGTTTTTACTCAAGAGTGATGGTGTACTGATTCCGCTTACCAACTCACCTGAACATAAACATGAATATGGGGGTCACTCACCTGATGGAAAATGGATTGCCTGGTCAAGCAATCGTCGACATCCTGCCTTTTTCGATATCTATATTCAAAATGTCGAAACATTAGAAATACAAATGGTTTTGTCAAAGGATGGTCTCTATTCCTCCATCATGTGGTCTCCTGATGGTAAATCGTTATTGATTCGGAAAACAAATTCCCAGTTGGATAACGATTTAGGTTTACTGAATCTATGCACAGGAGAAATGAACTGGTTAACAGATCATCAGGGTGAAGCAAGCTATAAAAACCCTCATTTCAGCAAGGATGGAGATCATCTCTATTTATTAACAAATCAAGATAGGGAATTTTTTGGGCTCGCGATCATTGATCTTTCAACAAAAAATATCACCTGGCTGGAGGTGGGACAGTGGGACTTTGAAGGCCTCGCTATGAGTAAAGATCAATCCAAGTTAGCTTTTTCAATTAATGAAGGAGGTATTTCAAGAGGCATTCTTTTAGATCTAAAATCAAGTGCCCTTTATACATGGCAGACACCAATGGGGGTGTTAACTAGCCTAACTTTTTCACCCGACAATCAAAAGTTAGCCTACGTTTTCAATGGGCCTGCCTATCCTTCTGATATATGGCAGGTTGATCTAAGAAAAATGAAGACAGAACGGCTTACTCAATCTCTTCAGTCAAAGCTTTTGGAAAATAAATTAATTGAACCTACTCTTATTTCATTTAAGTCTTTTGACAATCTCCAAGTACCTGCATTTTATTTCAAGCCAAATACCCAGACAGAAAAAATTCCAGTTATTCTATATGTTCATGGGGGTCCTGAAAGCCAAATTCGGGCGGTTTTCAATCCAGTTCTGCAGTATTTTCTAAGCCTTGGATATGCAGTAATTACTCCCAACGTTCGCGGAAGTACAGGATATGGAAAAACATATACTCATCTTGATGATGTTCGTAAACGAATGGACTCCGTAAGAGATCTTGTTTCATTAGTAGATTGGTTAAAGAAAGAAGGAAGCACTGATCCTAATAGAGTTGCCATTATGGGAGGGAGCTATGGAGGCTTTATGGTTCTTGCAGCCATTTCCCATTACCCGGAATTATGGTCTGCTGCAATTGATCTCGTTGGGATTTCAAGTTTCAGAACTTTTCTTAAAAAAACCAGTCCGTGGCGACGTAAACTTCGTGAAGCTGAATATGGAACTATTGAAAAGGACGGAAACTTTTATGATTTGATTGATCCATTGAATCAAACTGACCGGATTACCAGTCCACTGATGGTACTCCACGGGTGTAATGATCCACGGGTCCCAATAGAAGAATCTGAACAAATTGTAAATAAATTAATGGCACGAAATCATCCTGTACATTTTATCCACTTTAAAAATGAAGGTCATTCCATCGTAAAACTAAATAATAAAATTACTGCCTATACAGCAATAGCACATTTCCTTAATCAATATATTGGTAAATAATTTATGAGTCTTTTATATTTTGAAGGGTGATTAAAAGGAATTGGAACCCATTAGGAAAGATGGTCTTAGTTTCTCAAATAATTAGGCAAAAGTGATCTATTGGCACTGTACTACCCATATTAACTGTATTTGTAAGTTTCCTCATACGACTTCGGAAAGAACGCGCTGGGCTTCTTTTGGGTTGCTAAAACGCAATTAGTAAACGATATTTATTTTATTGATTCTCTTAGTAAAAAATGAAAAGCCACCTAATTCGGCAGCTTTCAGAAATTACACTAATTCTTCAATTATTTCAGCACCATAAGAGTTGTCGATTATGCAGCGCCAGGTACCAATGGAATCCTTCCTAAATACATATGTCGCGGTTCTTTCCATAGAGAATTCGGAATCGTCTTTTTGATTGGCACTAAGCTGGGCTTTTGCCACAACCAATGCCGTATCACCCGTTTCGATTATTGCCATCTTTTCTTGTTTGACGATTAAACTATGATTAAAGTAATCAGCGATAGCAACGAATGCCCGACGTATTTCATCTTTCCCTTTTGCGAATGTTCCAGGTTTGACAACTAAAGTTGCATCCTCTGAATAGAAATCCATCAATTGATCGAAGTCCTCGTTATTTATTGCCCTATCTGCATTTTTTATAACTTGTTCCAGTTCGTGCTTTTCCATATTCACCCTCCAATTAAGCCTCTCGAAAATGAGGCCGGCTTTATACTAATGAATATTCGACTGCCTTGTTGAGGTATCCTGCTCATAAAGTGAATAAGAAAAGTATGCAAAGTAATAATCAGAGTAAGAATGAAATATAAAGGTCCCATCTCTTCTATGATCAAGATTCAACTCACGACAACCGCCATAATGACCATTATTCATTCCTCCTTCAAAAGAAAAAGTTATACGAGGTTCTCAAAATAAACTGTGTTGTGGCAATCCTCCTGTCAACCTACATGCAGTTAGGTAAAGAAGGGGTTGGTTCCATTCCCACGATTGCTGCCTCCAGTTTATTTAATCTTTAAAGCTTATCCATCCATTTTAATAAACTAGCGAATCTATCTTCATTATTTTCAAATGCAAATGGATCTCCGGCTACAATTCCACGGAAATTTACTGCTCTAGCCATATGTAATCATTGGGCAATATCCACTCCACCCACACGGTGTTTATCGAAAATTCTCTCTATTAGTTGGTTTTGTTTATCTTGCATTTTAAATTTCATATTGGGGTTCCGCTTAAGGTTTTGAGTTAGAGTGGTGTCTTAATATCTTACAGAGGAGCCCTATTTTTTCAAAGTTGCAAAATACCAAACCATAGGAATGCTAACGCATCCATTCATTCAATAAGGATTAATAATGGTTTAATAAGCTTTAAAATATTTGAAAGGATTGAATTAAACATTCTTCATTATCAACATTCTGTTTCTTTTCTTCAAAGGCTATATTAAGTTTACTATAAACACTTTTCCAAAATAGAATAGCAGGTTTGTTACTAATTAATTCAAGCACATAATATTTCCCCTTTTTTTGTTCAAACAATTCTTTTAACAAAGTTATTGTGATACCTTTTCTTCGATATTTCTTCAACATGAAAATATCATTAATACTGTAATCATAGTCTTTTTCTAAAAAAGGTCTTTCCAATAGTAATAAGAATCCAACAATTGTTGTATCCTTTTTTAGTAAATAAGGGGATAAACCTTCTCTCTCCCAAATTAAATCAAATGAATCAAATTCAAAGGAACCATTAGATGAAATCTCTAAACTGCCGGTATACTCTGAGAGGTCGTATAAATAAAGTGAATACAAGTTCTGTAAAATATGCTTTTTATCTTTAGAAATTGGAATTAATGATACAGTCATTGGTATACCTCTCTTACATATTTTTTCTAATTTAATAAATTCTACTTTTAAATAATTTGTCCTTCTTCCACCAAAACCAAAATCAAGCATTCATTTCGGTTTATCATTTTTATAAAAACTACAATGAGAGGTATATCATACATTACGATTTCTGCAATCAAAAAACTCAGGTTTTAGAATTCGGAACTTTTCACCTAAGAACTTTGTGGGATAAAAAACGCCATATACGCGAATATAAGACGTTTTTTATGCTGAGCAGGGGTAAAGGGTTTAGAATGTGTAATTCTAAACCCTTTTTCTATTCATATCATTCTTTAACACCGTTCACTTTATGTAATAAAATGAACGTCCGCAAGCTATAAACACACTTTCACGAATGTTAAACAAGACGATTTTGATAGATTTTTATCCGTTCGCAAAAGTGTACTTTTACGAACGGGCTATTGATTAAGTTTGATGCTTTCGGAAAAACCCAGTGGATGAAATAAGAGTTCAAAAAATTAAGGGCCTGCTTCCCTTTTGGGAAATGGCCTTTACAATAAGGAGATAGATGTTGTCTACCGACCTATTCTAACTTAAATTAAATGTTTGACTGTTTATCGTATACTTATTGATTTTTCCCAAACTTGGTTCATAGCCAATTCCGGGCAATTCTGGAACCGTGATCGTTCCGTTTTCTACGGTAACTTCAGGGTCAATAATATCTTCTGCCCAGTAGAGGGAGGAAGCTGCTGTATCTCCAGGAAGGGTAAAGTTTGGCAGGGAAGTAATTGCAATATTATGCGCTCTTCCAATGCCTGATTCCAGCATCCCCCCACACCATAGTGGAATTTCATGTTTAAGACATAAATCATGGATTTTCTTAGATTCAGTCAAGCCTCCGACGCGGCCAATCTTAATATTAATAATTTTACAGCTGCCTAATTTAATAGCTTTTCTAGCATCTTCTAATGAGTGAATGCTCTCATCCAGGCAAATAGGTGTTTTTAACCTTGACTGTAAATCTGCATGGTCAATGATATCGTTATAGGCAAGCGGCTGTTCAATCATCATTAAATTAAAATCATCCAAGGCGGATAACCGGTTTATATCTTGTAAGGTATAAGCTGAATTTGCATCTGCCATTAGAGGGATTTCTGGATATACTTTTCGGACCTTGTCTATTAATTCAACATCCCAGCCCGGTTTTATTTTAAGTTTAAACCGTTTATAGCCTACACCGAGACAAGCTTCAATCATATCTAGAGTCGAATCAATCGAGTCCTTAATTCCGATGCTTACCCCCACTTCAATTTTCTTTTTTGTTCCACCTAACACACTCGAGAGAGAAGCATTTTTCTTTTTCGCATACAAATCCCAAACAGCACCCTCTAAAGCGGCTTTTGCCATATAATTGCCGCGAATATGGGCGAAATATTTTTCAGAGATTTCATCAGGATGCTGGATTTCATTTTTTAGAATAATTGGAATTAGATAATCTTCGAGTATATGCCAGTTTGTTTTTAAGGTCTCTTCATTATACAGGGGGTCGAGCATCGCAACCGATTCAGCCCAACCGGAAATGCCATCATCGCTTTTTGCTTCTACAAGGATAAAATCCCTATCGTATTCCGTCCCAAAGCTAGTTGTAAAAGGTTCAAGCAAGTCTAGCTTAAGATGCCTTAAAATAACTTGTTTAATTTTCACTTGGAAATTCTCCTTTTGTGATAAACCTGTAAAAGACACAGTCTTACCAATTTTTTATTAAATAGGCTGACAGCAGCATAGGCTGACAGCAGCCTGAAATTACGGGCTCTTATTAAATCTACCTGCTTATTTCTTTGTTAGTACATAAAACTGAACTGGAATTTCTGTCGTTGAATTCTTTATAAAATCTGTTACCTGCCATCCTTGCTGAAATAAATCGGTAAAAACGTCCCTGGATTTCATTCGCCATTCATTGGCCGCTTGAATATTTGTGGTTCTTATTGTTCGGAAATCCTTTGGAATGGCCACATAAGCTGTATCACATTCTGGTTCAGGCAGCCCAAGAGTGAAAGAAGGAACAGGCATTCCCTTATCAATGGTATCCCATTGAATAAGCGAGTTCTCCATTACTAATACTAAGTCCAGCGCGATTCCGCTTCCTCTAGAATCCGTTATCTCCTTCTTGCCAATATGCCATTCGACAAGAAAGCGGTCAGAAGGAACTCCACTGTTTATTAGATCTTCCATTTCACCATAGCAGTTTGCGATAAATGTAGAACAGACCCCACCAAGCTTGCCTATATTTAAATACCCATTAATACTTTCTAACGGATCGTATGTCCAGGTAATAAGGGAATAGCCGAGCTTTATCGCTTCTTCACGTTGTGCTAGTTTTAGCTTCTCCCCTATTCCTTTGTTGCGAAATTGCTCATCTATGCCTAGAATATGTGAACAAAGATAGGCTGATTTACCATTGAAACCTGGAAAGCTGTATTGAAATCCAATCAGCTGATCCTTGCAATAAGCTCCTAAAACCAAACCACCGTTTTTCACTGCTGTTATGGTTTGGTGTGAGGGAATTGAATCAGCATCCCCCCAAATGTTACATTCTAGCTTTCTTACGTCCTCAAGTTCTTCAATTCGATGAAGGGGACGAATTATAATTTCCTGTGTTTTCGTCATGGTCAACCTCCTAAGAAAATCCCAAGCGCCTTGATTGCCCAAACAACCATAAGCTGGTCAGGGTAGTTGAACGGCTGATCGCTTGTCGGGCTAGGCACTTTACCCCTTATTTAAAATAAAATGTAGTACTTCCCTATCTTTTTGACAAAGAAATCATTCCCGATTACTGAAATCAGCTTCTTGCAATGGAATCATTTTTGTTCTCTTTACGATTTTATAGCCTAGAAAAGCCAGGAGAAATAAAGGAAGCCCTATATAAGAAATTAATATTCCATACCAGTCAATCTCAGAGCCGAAAAAAGCAGAATAATTTTGTCCCAGGATAGCCGTAACACATAAAATTGTGGCTAATATTGGACCGAATGGATACCATTTTGATACATAAGGCAAATCTTTCAAATCTCTTCCTTGTGCAATAAACGCTTTCCGGAATCGATAATGTGTAATCGAAATTCCTAACCAGGATATAAAGCCGGATAGTCCTGCAGCATTTAATAACCAAGTATAAATAGTGCCTTCACCGAAAAGAGAGGTTAGAAAAGCTGCCATCCCAACGATGGTAGAAAAATACACAGCGTTCACTGGAATCCCGCCTGCATTCACTTTTCTTAGAAACGAAGGGGCTTTTCCTTCTTTCGCCAGCACCCAAAGGACGCGAGAAGCTCCGTACATGGCGGAATTTCCAGCTGAAAGAACAGAAGTAAGAATTACCACATTCATAACGGAGGCAGCGATAGCAAGCCCTGCGTTTTGAAAAACTAGAGTGAAGGGACTTACCGCAATATCTTCAATATCCGAGCTTAACAAACGCGGATCGTTATAGCTGATTAGAAATCCAATCACAATGATCGCCAATACATAAAACAAGAGCAGTCTCCAGAAGATTTGCTTAATAGCCTTGGGAATATTTTTTCTCGGGTTTTCACTCTCCCCGGCTGCAATTCCTACTAACTCGGTGCCTTGAAAAGCAAATCCAACCACCATAAAGACACTTATTATGGATAAAAAGCCACCTTTAAACGGTGCTTCCTCTTTGGTGAAATTTTCAAAACCTACTGCATGACCGCCCATTATTCCAAAAATCATTAATAATCCTACTGCTATAAAAATGATAATCGTTAAAACTTTTATAATGGCAAACCAGAATTCTGATTCTCCATATCCTTTTACCGATAAGATATTCAGTCCAAATATGATTGCAAGAAATAATGCGCTCCAAATGATGCCCGGGACAGAAGGGAGCCAAAATTTCATGATCAGGGAGGAAGCTGCTAATTCCAGAGCGACTACAATTGCATTGTTATACCAATAGTTCCATCCGATCGCAAATCCCAAAGCCGGATCGACAAACCTTGATGTATATGTGCTAAAAGAGCCTGTAATAGGAATAAAGGCGGCCATTTCCGCTAAGCTTGTCATCAGAAAGAAAACCATGATCCCGGCAATAATATAGGCAGCTACAGCTCCTCCAGGACCCGCAGTATGAATGATGGAACCGCTTGCTAAAAATAGCCCTGTTCCAATGGTTCCGCCGATTGCAATCATGGAAAGATGCCTTGGTTTGAGTTTGCGCTCCAGTTGTTTTCCATCAGAAGCTGCTTGGACATCCGTTTGTGATGCGAGTGCGGTATTTTTCATGAAACACCTCTTCATTAAATTTTTATAGTGAAAACTTCTCTTCTTCCGCCGCCAGTATTACTGTGTTAATTATGCGCCATCATTGATCATTTAAAGAGCGCCTTCTCCTTTTTCTTCCGCAGGCTGAAATATAAATCGGAGAGTAAGTTTAGGCCGGATTCCGCTGAGGCAATGGCCAACGCTAAATATAAATATAAAACGATTGTGCTATGTGGATCGTGTCCACATGACTGATTGGCCGTTGCAACTCCATTTACTTCCTGAACAAGCGCATCCATTTCAGCCCTCTATGCCACAACCCTTTTTGAGAGGCCTGGGATCCAATAATTCTTGATGATGATCAATATATTGAATTGGGTTCATATTGATTTACCTCCTTTAAATGAATTTTAACTTTATTAAAAACTCATTCATTAAACACTTCATAACTTGAATATAGCCTTTCTAATTTTTGCTGATGGGTATGAATTCGTTTTGCGTCTTTTTCATGTATGCCTGCAATAACCAAGTCCAATAAGCTAATGACGGAAGCGATTGAATTGGTTCCGGTTTCTGCATTTTCTTCAGTTGTCAGTGCAATATCAGAGATACGACCAACAGGTGACAGGAGGCGGTCTGTAACTACAATTAAACAAACCCCTTGTTCTTTTGCGCACTCCGCAACTTTTACTATTTCATTCGCATATCTTGGAAAGGAAAAAACAATTAATACTGACTTGTTAGTGAGGTTACAGAACTTTTCATAGAAGTCACCTGTTGGCGAACATAAACTTACATTTTCCCTTAATGAACTTAGCGTATAGGAGAACCAATAGGCGGCGGCATGGGAAATCCGATGTCCTGCAATTAATATTTGGTCAGCCTGTATCAGGACATCGACTGCTTTCCATATATCCTGAACGTTCGTATGATCTAATAGATGTCTTAAAATATGAACTTCATTTTCTATCACTTTGGTAAATGGATCTTGATTGTCATCAATGCGGAGATTGGTATCCCTATTGGGTATATCTATTTGATTTTGGTGCAGTAGCTGTTTTTGAATTCTTGCCTGCATTTTACTAAACCCTTCAAATCCTAATGAATAGGAAAACCGAATGACCGTTGTTTCACTAACCTCCGCTTTTTGCCCAATTTGAAAAGCAGTTTTAAAGGCGGCTTCATCCAAATTTTCAATTAGGTAAGCGGCAACTTTTTTTTGACCTCCCGATAAATGGTGGAATTTTTCTTTCACTAATAATTTAAAAGATGGCTGTTCCATAGCATATCTCCTCTCTTGGTGAATTAAATACTTCTTTTTAAAAAAATGTTGAATCAAATACTTTATGTACACATTATCATAATAAAATTAGAAAAAGAAGTATTTTTTGATTTTTTAGATAATTATAAATATCAGATCTAAGCAGCAAATTTTTCATTCAGATAATATTTAAATTGGTCTACAAAAAATGACTATAAGAAGAAATTCCTTCTCATAGTCAAATAGAGATTAGGAGATCATTGAATATTTACTTTGATGGGATATGTGTCTTCTAATCGGCTAGGTGTAAAAAGCAAACTTAATAAAACTAAGGTAAAAGCCGTAATTTGCCTTCCTATACTGTAAAATTCTTTTAGAGTTTTAATCAGTGATTAATAAGTTTCAATCAAAAGTGATTCGTATTATTCTCCAATTACTTTATTTGTAAATTTAACAACTTCAATGTCATTTAACACCATTGGATATGTTAGAATATTCTGTATTGTAGTATTAACTTATTTAAGGGGGCAATTTTATGGAGAAATCATTTGAAGGAAACGCACTTTTACAAGTTTTAACAGAGGGAAAACAGCCTCCGAATTGTGATTTAACGTTACAGATTAAAGCAAATTATGCCCAGGAAGGAATTGCAAGGGGTGTATGGAAAGTGGATGAAAAATTTATAAACGGAAACGGTGTAGCAATGGGTGGATTTGTCACTTCTGCGGCAGATATTATAATGGCTTATGCTATTTCTTCTAAATTAAGTATCGGACAATCCTTCGCATCTATTGATTTACATACTACCTTTCATCGGCCAGTAAGATTAGGAGACGTACAGGTTGAAGCAAAAGTAGATCGAATCGGAAAAAAAACAGCTTATCTACTCGCTGATTTATTTCAAGATGATAAAAAAGTGGCAAGCGTTGTGTCATCAGTTATGATTCTTTAAACTGGCTAATAAAAGCATGTTGCACAAAAAGCCCTTTGTAACATGCTTCCCTTTTACTAATCTAAACTAGCATTAAAATCGGCTTACAAATTTCTGATAGGTATTTAGATGTTATGCTTATAGCCTTGGGGAAAAGGAATAATAGAAGGTCATAAAACAGTAAGATACGATGTAAACAAAATCATTTATAAAAACAAAATATAGTGTTTATAATTGCTTTTTTAAAAAATTCGGAGATTGAAATTAGTGTGGAAAGTAGGGCACTCGCCTTTCCCGAAAGAGTCCCACACCCGTTCCAATCAACTTGAAATGATTACGTTAGATCAACTGGTGCCTGAGAACCATTTGGTTCGTAAAATGGAGGCCGACATATATTTCTCTTTCATTTAATAATGGTGAAAGACATACAAAAGTACGGAAAGTAAAGATCATCAAAAAGTAGTGTCTCGTCACATTTGGCAAGAATACGTGGACGAACTAAAAGAAATTGCTTGTCTTAGAAAAGCATCTTTCGTAAAAATCCGCTGCAAGTTACCAGTCCCTTAAAGACCTCACTCTCAGTTTTCACCAAACTGCCCGACAGTTCCAAAGAGCCTTACTATCGCTAAAATCATCAGTATTCATTGAGTTTTTCAATATAGCCCAAAATTGGACAAATGGCTTGTCTGTTAACTAAGTTAAACAGATTTTGAGTAGAGTCTAAGCGATGAATATGGACAAAAAAGGCCCGACCTTCCTGCGAGAGAGAGAGGTCTGACCAGAGTAGAGTCAATTGAAATTCTTATTTGGTTAATAGCTTAACAAACCGGAGATTTTGTAATTCTTTCTATTCTTTCTCATTTTTCGCAATAGACCTATTAGTATCGGTAATAGGTTTCTAATGCCAGCCCCTCTCTACTTAATATTCTCAACATATTGATCTGATTCACCATAAGAATCTATTTGATTCTTATTTCCCCGATTTTTTATATAGTAGAGAAGATAGCATAAAGCAATGAATGGTATTCCACAATACAGGGCAATCCGTTGGCTCGGATCGAAAGCAAGACCTACAATAGAAGCGAAACATAAAACAAAAGCGGCTATGGGCACATAAGGGTAAAGTGGTGTACGAAATTTTAAATCTTTAATATCGCCACCCTTTTTAAGATAATGTTTACGGAACACATACTGTGATAATGCAATTCCCATCCATACTGCAACAACCGCAAATCCAGATATAGCCACAAGCACCATATAAACTGTATCCGGTGCAACTACACTAGAGAATAATGACAAGCAGGCTACTGCCATACTTACAATCAAAGCATTAAACGGAACTCCTTTTGACGTTACCCTTCCTAAGAAAGGATTTATCATCTTCTCGTTTGAAAGAGACCATAACATACGGGTAGATGCATAGAGACCGGAATTTGCTACTGACAGTAAAGCTGTAATAATAACAAAGTTCATGATATCAGCTGCATAAGGTATCCCTATGCTATCAAAAACCATAACGAACGGACTTTCAATCACCCCCGCTTCTTTCCAGGAGATTAATCCAGATAGCACAAATATGGCACCAACAAAGAAAAACATAGTTCGCCAAATTACATTTCTAATGGTTAGTGGAATGTCTTTTTCCGGGTTTTCACTTTCTCCAGCAGTAATGCCGATAAGCTCTGTTCCTGAAAAGGCGAAATTCACGGAAATCATGGTTATAAATATCGGAAGGAGTCCATTTGGAAAAAGGCCCCCTTCCCCGGTAAAATTAGAAAGCATCGGAGCAGCTGCACTCCCGTTCATAGGAATGAAGCCAAACATCGCTGCTCCACCTAATATGATAAAGAAAATAATAGTAATTACTTTAATGCCGGCAAACCAAAATTCAGTTTCCGCGAAAAATTTTACAGAAAAGGCGTTCAGCAGAAAAAGTATAATCGCGAAGAGTGCGCTCCACATCCAGACGGAAGTTTCAGGGAACCATCTCTTCATCAGTAGACCGGATGCAGTAAATTCCGAACCTACCGTAACTACCCATGTAAGCCAGTACAGCCAACCAATGGTAAATCCGGTAGCAGGACCCACAAACCTCGTAGCATATGTTTGAAACGAACCGGTTACCGGCATAGCTACAGTTAATTCGCCAAGGCATAGCATGACTAGATACATGATAAGCCCACCAACCAAATAAGCGAGAATCGTTCCTCCCGGTCCAGCTTGATTAATCGTATTACCTGTACTTAGAAAAAGACCCGTTCCAATTACCCCACCTAGCGAAATCATGAACAAGTGCCTGCTTTTCATTGAACGCTTCAACAGATTTTGATCGGTACTATTGGCGTCTAGCATCCAGTCTCCTCCTTTATATATATGATGCAGTACAATACGATTGACCTCGGGTCGATGCCTATAAAGCTATCAATATCACATGAACCTTTTCTATCATCTTTTGCTCGAAACTTTAAAACAAACCACTTTTATTTCAGTCATTTCTTGAAGTGCAAACTTTATTCCTTCACGGCCTAAACCAGAACCCTTCACTCCCCCAAAAGGCATAGCATCTATACGATAATCAGAGCTGTCATTTACCATAACCCCGCCTACATCCAATTCACGTATAGCTCCAAACGCCATATTTAAGTCACGAGTGAATATACCTGCTTGCAAGCCGAAATCCACATTGTTAGATTGGAAAATGGCGGTATCCAGATCGGGCACACTGTGAATGGTAACAACTGGTCCGAAAACTTCTTCAGTTGCCAGCTTACAATCTGCTGGAACATTCTCTAAAACAGTTGGATAGTAAAAAGAACCTTGACGTTTGCCGCCACACAGCAATTTTGCGCCTTTCCCAACAGCTTCATTAACCCAACTCTCAACTCGCTTTGCTTCTTTCTCTGAAATCATAGGCCCCATGTCGGTTTCCTCTGAGAGTTTATTGCCTACTCGATACTGTTGAGTACGGTTAACAAACTTTCCAACAAAGTCCCTATAAATATCTTCTTGAACATATAATCTTTGCACTCCCAGGCAATTTTGACCTGCTGCCCAAAAGGCGCCGGATACTGTCGATTCAACCGCTTCTTCTAAGTCAGCGTCTTCCAGAACGATAACCGGTGAGTTCGATCCCAGCTCCAAATTCATCTTTTTCAAACCTGCCTTTTGCATGATCGCTTGGCCAGTGGCGAGACCTCCTGTGAAAGAAATCATTCGTATGGCTGAATGAGTAATCAGACTCTCGCCCATATCACTCGGATACCCCGTAATGACGGACAATACTTTAGGCGGTAAACCTGCTTTTTCAAAGGCTTCTGCCAATAAAAGAGCACTTAAAGGTGTAGCGGGTGCCGGTTTTACGATGATGGCATTTCCAGAAGCAATAGCAGGTCCCACTTTATGGGCAACAAGATTTAATGGATCGTTGAAAGGCGTTATAGCTACAATAATCCCAACAGGGAAACGATAATAATAACCCATGCGATCTTCACTTCCCGGCATTTGGTCAAAGGAAATCGTTTCGCCATTAATTCGCCTTGCTTCTTCTGCGCTAATTCGAAGTGTTTCGATACAACGCACCACTTCTTTTCTCGCCTCTTTAATGGTCTTACTTCCCTCACGAGCGATGGTCATTGCATATTTTTCCTTATGCTCATAGATCCAATCGGCAGCACGATTTAGAATGGCGATTCTTTCATGTGTTGGCATGTCCGCGGCTATTTTCGCTCCTTTTTTTGCCTCTTCAATGGAATGAAGTACATCCTTCTCATTAGCAGCAGGAACGATTGCAATTAAACTATTATCCTGTGGATCGAGCACTTCAATTATTTTTTCGCCGGATACCCATTTTCCAGCAAGAAACATCTTATTTTTCCTTGTAAGCGCTTCAATAAGTGTCATCGATAATCACCCCGTATAAGTAATTTTCCAGCTTATAACTTGTGGTATATAAGATCATAATTGCCCACGGCTCATATTGATTAAATCAATCAGAATAGAGAATCCTGTTTCTTTGCGACCAGCTCCGGCACCAATCAACGTAATCGGACCGGCCAAGTCACAGTTATACGTAATAGCGTTTTGTGCTCCCAAAACCCCAGCTAGAGGATCAGTAAGAGGTATAGCTTCAGGACCTACCTTTGCAATTACTTTATCACCATCCTTTTTACATTCAGCAATAAGCTTCCACCTTTTCCCTGCAGACTTTGCCCATTGAATGTCTTGCTGTGTAAGATGACTAATTCCTACACATTCTACTTCCTCTCGTTTCATCGGAATATTCATCACAACATTAGCAAGAATAGTAGCTTTATACTGAGAATCATAACCCTCTACATCGCTAGTAGGATCTGCCTCTGCATAGCCAAGAGCTTGTGCCTCAAATAATGCATCCTTATAGCTCAATCCTTCTTCCATTTTGGTCAAAATATAATTAGTCGTTCCATTTAAAATCCCCCGCAATTCAAAAATGTTATTTCCCGCCAATGAGACGAGAGGCATTTTCAATGCTGGTGTTCCACTCATAACAGTACCTTCGAAGCCCCATCGCACATCATTCTTTTTGGCCAACTCAGCTAGTTCTTGGTAAGCTAAAGAAACGGGACCTTTATTACTCATTACTACGTTCTTTTTACTTTCAAATGCCGTCTTACAATGATCGATGGCAGGTTGTCCTGTCTTTACATCCGTGAAAGTGATCTCTACGATGGTATCCGCATTACTCTCAAGGATTGTCTTAAAGCTGTCCCACCCCCTTATCAACCCAGGGGTTTCAGGGTAACTCTCCAGCTTTCCAGTTTCCTTTACAACTTGTAATACTTGAGAGATATCCAACCCTTCAGGGTGATAAAGAGAGCCCTTCATGACATCGGAAATTGCAACAATTTTAGCATCAAAGCCAAGTTCACTGCGTAAAGACTCACCTTTATCTTGTAAAATTTCTGCCAATCCTTGGCCGACTACACCAAATCCAAGCAAAGCAATTTTATGTGTCATATCCCATACCTCTTCCATTATTAATATCTTTATTTGCAGCTACCGTTACTGGTAGTTGTGATTCCAAATGGGCAAAAGCTTGTTCCAAATCAGAAATAAGATCTTCCGTATCCTCAATTCCTGCGGAGATACGAACCAAACCTTCCGGGATACCAAGAGCTTGACGTTCTTCAAGAGTACATTCCACATGACTGGTCGTTCTTGCGGGTCCATATATAGTTTCAACAGCTCCAAGATTCCCGGCTTTATTTGCATATTGTAATTTTGGCAATAAAATTTTTATTGCATCCATCTCACCTTTCAATACAAAACTTAAAATTCCGCCGAAACCCCTCATCTGTTTCTTTGCAATATGGTGATGAGGATGTGTTTCTAATCCAGGATAATTAACCGCTTCTACAAGCTTTTGCTTTTGCAGATACTTTGCGATTTCCATTGCACTCTTTTCTTGCTGGCGTACTCGAAGTTTTAACGTTTTCATCCCTCTTAAAATAAGATAGGCTGACCAAGGATCCATCGTCGCTCCATTGATTTCTCGATAATGATAGACTTTTTTCATCAGTTCTTTGGTACCGCATGCAACACCTCCTAATGCATCGGCATGTCCGCTTAAGAATTTAGTTGCACTATGAATTACAATGTCAACTCCTAATTGAATTGGATTTTGATTAATGGGAGTAGCAAAAGTATTGTCTATGATAACCAATGCCCCCACCGATTTTCCGGCTCTTACCATTCTCTCAATATCAGTGATCTTCATCGTCGGATTGGTTGGAGACTCCAAATATAAAACCTTGCAGCCTTTGGCCACTTCAGCCTCGATTTCTTCATGATTTCCTGTGTTGCATAACTGCACATCTACATCGAGATTCGGTAAGAATTCGGTAAAGATTTTATTGGTTCCCCCATAAGTGTCTTTAACCGATATAACCCGGTCCCCCGGTCTTAAAAATGTATATAGTGTGCTGCTTATAGCGGCCATTCCTGATGAGAAACCAATTGCCTCCTCAGCTCCCTCGAGGATTCTCACTTTTTCCTCCAGAGCTTGAACAGTGGGATTTGTCATGCGATTGTAGATATACCCAGGCTTTTTTCCAATGGCCACTTCATGCCACTCGTCTATGTCCTCGTAATTGTAGGCAACACTTAGCACCACAGGAACTTGAGTTGCATTGTAAGCAAGAGATTCTTTTTCTCCTGCCCATACAGCCTTTGTACCGGCTTGTATATCTTTAAAGTTTTGCTCACTCATGTTCTTTCACCTCTAATTTTCATAGTTTTGTCAACCACATCTCTTTTTTGTTCGGATTTATATAATATATTGTATATTGTATTTTTATAGCTTCCTTTGCCGTACTAGTTTTCGCTTCTTTTTTATGTGCTTACATTTTTTTTGCCATTTTTATTATGAACGTGCTTTTGTTAGCAACTAATAACACAACATGTTTTAGTATATTGTATATTGTATATTAATTACCCCCTCCTTTTCTTTATACTAGTCACCACTTCCTTTTTTTCACCTGCTTAAATTTATTCTTTGCCAATTTTAATATGAAGGTGCTTTTGTTAGAAGAGCTATTAACTCAGCATATTTTCTTGTTATATTGTATATTGTATATTGTATAATATGCTGAATAATCAGAAATATCATTCGTATTAAGACATATGATACACTGGACTCTTCCCCTTTTCAATATATTTTTATTAGTTTACTCTTAAAAATACTTTCAATTAACACGTATAGTTTTAATGATGTTCAATATTCTATATCCTTGTAGAAGTCTTAAAACCCAAACTACAATTGTTCCCACACTCCGTGGTTCTCTCAATTCGTTTAAGCTCTGAATTTCTATGGCAGCATCGCCTCATGTGGACTTAGAGACTGATTGGGATCAGGTAATAGTGAGCTGCGATAATTACTAAACAGTAGAGCTATTGAAGAATTTAGAAGCCTATGCTATACAAAAATTAAGAATTTTCAATTTTATATTGTATATTGTATAATAAATGTATCAATTTTTAGCATAGGGGAGAAGGACTATCAAAAAGAGATACCAATCACTTAAAGACCATGTATATAATCATATTGCTGAAGAAATTCAGAATGGAACATTGCTTCCTAATCATAAGGTAAATGAAGTAGCACTAAGCGAGAAGTTAGAAGTAAGCAGAACCCCTGTAAGGGAAGCTTTGATACAATTAGCTTCAGAAAATTTACTTGAGTATTTTCCTCGAAAGGGATTTATCGTTAAAGAACTTGATACAAAGAAGAAGCTTGATGTTTTTCAAGTTGTTGGTGTGCTGGACGCCCTAGCAGCCTCATTATCTATAGCGCATATTACAGAGAGTGATATTGAACTAATGGAAGAGCTGGTTAAAAAAATTGACCTGTCAATTTCACAAAAAAATTATTCGGATTATCAGCAATTCCAAAATCAATTCCATAAAGTATATATTGATAAATGTAAAAACGATACATTAATAGACCTTCTTAATTCTTTACAAAACAGTTTTGTTAGACAAATCTATTTGAGCAAAGACGAAGAAAAACTTTTTGCCGTATTAGAACAAATGAATGAGCATCATAAAAAAATGATCACTTACTTTAAAAAAGAAGACAAAGAAAATTTAGAGCAACTTATTAAAAATGAGCATTGGAAAATAACACATATTGATATGATATAGGATAGATGGTTTTGGTACAAAAATGATTTACCTGAAGGAAAAGTCGTAACTTTCCTATCAACTTACAGATTTCCGTTTAATCCCAATTAATTTATGGATAAATTTCCTTTGTTTTTGGGCAGATTTGACCCTTTAATGAATCTGTCCTTTTTTGATAATGTGCAAAAGGGTTTAGATTGTTTAATTTTTAATTTATTACTTGCACTATAGAACCAATCCCCTTTTTAGCAAAACAATTAAATTTTTCGGTTTATTGCCATTAGTATCTTTTCATACCCCACTTTTTATTTACAAATGTCCATACCGAATTTCCGGTTTTTCTTCTTCAACTACCTCAGTTTAATATGATTTTCTCACAAATACTCGCTTAATCTCAGGATTTCATCGCCCTTGAATTTATGTTCACTATTAAATGGAGTGTTTTCAGGACATGAAGATTTCCTTAAGGCATAGTGAAAAAAAACCTACGAACCTTATATTCAAGGAAGCAGGCTTTCTTTATATTAATTTTTTCTATAGCAAGTAACGTGGAACGCCTGTATCTTTCACTGTGTCATTTACACCGATTACGTTTGTTTCACGCTCTTTAAATCTTAAAACATCCACATCCATGTGCTCCCTTTTCAGTAAAACCCACTTAGTTCTATTCAACTGATTCGGACACTTTGGTTATTAAGTATTTATGTATGACACTCATTAGTTAACCTCATCAGCTCTGCTCTAACCCGTTCACCTAAACAATAGAAATGAGCGAGTCCTGTTTTGGCCACAGGTGCATGTAGATTGTACAAGAGCTCCCAGAAGAAAAATTGGAGGCATCAGCCACTCTTTCTTTTGATGCTAATGACGGAACAACCAAACGATTTACTTAAAGATATCCATTCCAGCTTTAAAAAATGAGTTTAATCCATTAGCCACTGATTGAACCGTATTCGCATTATTTAGTAGTGACCGTTTATTCTCCGCAGTTGGATTCGCTTGTGCTTGTAGAAATGAGGCTTCCAGAGTTGACAACTTTTGTCTCAATTCATTGATTTGCCCTTGTACTGACTCCTTAGTAACAATTGCAATAGCGTCTCTGAAGTATTGTTTACCTTCTGGCTTTATCGTTGCTTTGCTTATCTTCCCAGTCGTACTCTTTTTGATATCTATGAGGTTTTTGTTCACAAGTATCACTAACTCGGCCCTTATCACTTCAAGACTTTTATTGTATTTTTCAGCAATTTTACTTACACACCTTTCTCTATTGCATTCCTCAAGGAAAAAGAGTATTTGCTTTTGTAGATCGTTCATATTTGTTTCTCCTTTTAACTTTCTTTCATTTGTGAGAATTATTAAGCTTCTTTCTGCCGGTTCTTTGAAGTTTGTATGCCATTAACCCCAAAAACACAGATATTGTTATTTAATGTAGTATTTTCTCTTAAAAAGTAGCTTTAATTTATCACAGGAACCACAGAATCTAATATAAAACTACAGAAACCAACAAATACTTTTTAAATATTCAAAAAAATAATACAAAAATTGGAATTATACAAAATCATATGATATGACGACATGGCCTTTATCGGATATACCCAGGATAAACAATTTTCTGGTACCCTTAGATTGTTCTTAAAGAATGGCGATCTGTAAGATTGATGAAACATTTTGAAAGTATAAAGCGATGCGTGGGCTTATTCGTGCATCACGTGGGAGCTACCGAATACTAGATCGAATGCTATCCAGTATCAATAAAGAAGTCATCTATTTTATTCATTTATTAGTCTACAAAAAACTTACTCACTAACTATTCCTTCTTGAACACTCTTAATCTATCCATTTTGCCCGCGAGAAAAAGGTTGCCGCAGCATTAAGAACCAGATTAAATATGAAAGCAACTTGTTGCAGGGCCCAACATCTCCATCAAGCTAAAAACAGATTTGTTATCTCTGCAATGGACAAATTTTATTATAATATGAAATGAAGCCGGGGGGCGGTTACCTTAGTAACAGATAACCTTAAACATTCGCTAAAGCATGAAGGATTCAATATGAAAATGCGTAGTTTGAAACTACATTCAATATCCCAAAACTGAGTTTGATAAGGGAAGTCATTTCGAAATCATACATATTCTAAAAAGATAACTATACGGCTTCTATGAGAATATTCAAACATGACCTGTAGGACTATCTGTAATAAATGTGCAACAGGAAACCTTGTTTAAGTATTAAACATACTTAATGAATACTTTTTCGCCATCATTTCCAAGAGTTTTACCCCGGCAACGCTGTTCCCCTTCTCATCCAGCGCTGCACCATAAATTCCAATTCCGCATTTTCCAGGGACAGCCCCCATGATTCCTCCTGACACGCCGCTTTTGGCCGGAATGCCAACATTAATGGCAAATTCACCTGAGGCATTATACATGCCGCAGGTAACCATGAATGTCTTGCAAATACGAGCAATGTCTCCGGGGATGATTTGCTTTCCCGTCAACTGATCTTTCCCATTCATGGCCAGCACACAGCCTATCCTCGCCAAATCCTGACTGTCCATTTCAATGGCACACTGCTTCGAATACAATTCGATTAAGTCCTCCACATCTTCGTTTATTACATTATGCTGCTTTAAAAAATAGCTTAACGACCGATTTAAGTCTGCTGTATTGTATTCTGAACTGGCAACTGCTTCATTAAAATCGATAATAGGATTTTGGGTCAACTCCCGGATAAAATATAAAATACGCTTAAACCTCTCATTTACATTGTCACCTGAAACCATGTGGGTCACAGTCAATGCTCCTGCATTGATCATCGGGTTTAACGGCTTGGATGGCTTGTTTGTCTCTAACTTGGCAATGGAATTAAAAGGATCACCGGTAGGTTCTTTTCCTACATAAGAAAAGACATAGTCCTCTCCTTTTTCCATTAATACCATAGCAAGTGTCAATACTTTTGAAATGCTTTGGAGGGTCATTTTGACACTTACATCCCCCGCACAATATCTTTTTCCGTCAGGATAGTAAATAGCCACAGATAAATCTCCAGGATTCGCCTTTTCAAGAGCCGGTATATAGTTTGCCACGTTTCCCTTAACGGTAATTTTTTTTGCCTCATCAACAAGTTGCTGCAATTCTACATTGGACCTGCATTGACATCCCATATTTTTCACAATTTACCCTCCCTTAAAGGCGAATTCTTGGTAGATAGTGGACTGATTATTTTACAACATCCCATTGTTATTTTTCACAAAACCAGGAAGCAGATAATAAACAGAAAGTAAAGTTAATATTAATAGGAGAAAAGAATAATCAGGATTTCACCCTATTTGCTGCCTGATTTCCTGAATGATGGTTTCCAGTGATGTCACGACGCCTTTTTCATCCTTATAACTAATATGCTTAGGTTGAAAATGAACCGGTGAATCCAAACCTGCTGCTGCTGAAATTCGAAATAGTCCTTTTCGAAGTGTCACGAGAAAGTTGACGACGCGGTATTTCTTTTCGTCAATTACGAGAGCCCTTTGCAATTCTGGGTCTGTTGTGGCTACCCCAACTGGACAGGCATTAGATTGACATTTCAATGTTTGGATACATCCTATGGCAATCATGAATCCACGAGCTATATTGACAAGATCAGCCCCCATCGCCAAAGCAATCGCAATCCGGTCAGGGGTGAACAGTTTACCTGAAGCAATAATTTTAACCCGGTCGCGTACCCCATATTTTTGAAGGGTGGAGACAACAATTGGCAGGGCTGATTTAATCGGCAAACCGACACTATCAATCAATTCTTGATAAGAAGCTCCTGTTCCGCCTTCCCCTCCATCCACAGTGATAAAGTCCGGACCTTTGCCGGTTTCCTTCATATATTTGGCTAATTCCTCTACGCTATCATTACTTCCTACAACCATCTTCATTCCAACAGGTTTACCCGTATGGCTGCGGATTCTTTCAATGAATTCACACATTGTCGGTACATCATTGAACTGATGAAAACGATTGGGGCTATCAATCGATTTGAATGGTTCCACTTTGCGAATTTCGGCAATTTCTGGAGTAACTTTTTCAGCATCGATATGTCCCCCGCGTGTTTTGGCACCTTGAGCGAGCTTAACCTCAAATGCTTTTATTTGAGGAATTTCACTTTTCCGCTTTAACTCGTCCCAATCCATTTCGCCATGCTTATCGCGCACTCCGAACATGGCTGGGCCAATCTGCATAATAATATCGACGCCACCCTTTAAATGATAAGAAGAGAGTCCGCCTTCCCCAGTATTCATCCATGTGCCTTTCGCTAAAGCCAATCCTTCTGATAAAGCTGTGATGGCATTATGTCCTAATGAACCATAGCTCATCGCCGACATCCCAATTAAACCTTTTAATCTAAATGGATGTTTTGTATTTGGGCCAATGATTACGGCATCATGGTCATGTAATAAGTAGGCAGACGATTCCTCATCCTCCCATTTTTCCTTTCGCTGCATAAGAAGCGGATCTCTCAATAAGATATATCTTTTAGTTATCACCTTTGTTTCTCTATCGAATTTTTCTTCTTCGGTTAATTTGGGGAACATAGCATTCCGAACAAAAAGGCCTTCTTCATCAAAATCACGTTTTGAACCAAACCCGATTACATCCCGCATATATTTTGAGCTTTTTACAATATGTTCATAATCATCTCTTGAAAATGGCTTCCCTTCAGTATCCTCGTTAAATAAATATTGCCGAAATTCCGGTCCGATTTTTTCTAAAAAATAGCGGACCCTCCCTAGTACTGGATAATTCCGTAGTATAGCGTGATGCTTCTGATTTCGGTCTAATATTAATAAATAGACTAGAAAAATGACAAGTGCTATTACAACAAGTGCAATAGTAATAAATGAAATGATAATTAAACGACTTGCGATATCCATTTTACCCCTCCTAGTAATGATTATATTGTATTTAATTTACTCTAACTTGAATCTCTTTATACAAGGGAGCGAATATTATTGAAAAGATTTTTAATACTCAATTACATAATTTCATGTAGGCAAAGCCAACATATAGGGAAGAAATCAATGGTCGAGGAGGGAATAGTATGAAGGCATCTGATTTGTTTATAAGATGTTTAGAGAATGAAGGTGTTCAGTATATTTTCGGGATACCTGGTGAGGAAAATACGGATCTTGTTGATTCTCTAATAAGCTCTGATATTAAATTTATCTTAGTCCACCATGAACAAGCTGCAGCATTTATGGCAGACATCTATGGGCGGCTAACTGGAAAGCCTGGCGTTTGTTTGAGTACATTGGGACCGGGTGCAACCAATTTATTAACAGGGATAGGAAGTGCTTATCTGGATTATTCCCCTGTTGTTGCGATTACTGGTCAGGCGGGGCTTGATCGAATTCATAAGGAGTCGCATCAATATGTGGACATTATTGGAGTTTTTAAGGAAGTAACGAAATGGAATCAACAAATTAAGGTGCCTCATACGATTCCGGAAATTATCCGTAAAGCATTTAAGACTGCAGTCATTGAAAAGCCGGGTGCTGTTCATATCGAGCTCCCGGAAGATGTGGCAATGATGGATACAGAAGGTGAGCCACTTCCGGTTACACCAATGCCTAGATCCAATCCAGCCGAAGGAGAAATCAAAAAAGCTGTAGAATTAATAAATCGCGCTAAAAAGCCTATTATTCTAGCTGGTAATGGCGTAATCCGCGATGGAGCTACGGAGTCCTTACGTAAATTTGCTGAAGAGAAACAAATTCCTGTTGTGAATTCGTTCATGGCCAAAGGAGTTTTACCTTCTAACCATCCGTTGACCCTTTTTACAGTAGGGATGCAAGCAAGGGATTATGTTCTATGCGGGTTTGATTTAGCCGATCTTATTATCACCGTCGGCTATGATTTCGTCGAATATTTGCCAAAGTATTGGAACGATGAGGCAATGAATCAGATTATTCATATTGATGCTCGACCGGCTGAGGTTGATGCTTATTACCCCGTTCAAGCTGAATTGGTCGGGAACGTAACAGAGTCACTTGAAGCCTTGACCACTGATGTAGTTAAAAAAGAGCTTTGGCCAGAAGTGAAAAGATTAAGGTCTCAAATTATTGAAAAATTTCATTCTTCAGATGATGTATCAGGAAGCCCTATCATCCCTCAGCGGATTATCGCTGATTTGAAAAAGGCGGAAAAGGGAAATGCCATTGTCATTTCTGATGTGGGTGCACATAAATTATGGATGGCCCGGATGTATCAACCGGAAAAGCCTAATCACACTATCATTTCTAATGGTTTTGCATCGATGGGGATTGCCATTCCCGGTGCGATTGCGGCAAAACTGGCAAAACCTGATAAACCTGTCATTGCGGTTACAGGGGATGGCGGATTTCTAATGAATGGGGTTGAATTGGCAACTGCAAAACGTCTGGGCCTTGCCTTCGTGATAGTCATTTTCCATGATTCAAAATACGGCCTAATTGAGTGGAAGCAATTGAATAAATTTGATCGTACGAATGCGATTGAATTTACCGACCCAGACTTTTTAAGCTTCGCAAAAAGTTTTGGTGTTAAAGGAGTGAAAGTAACCCATTCCGATGAATTGCTTCATGCATTAGAAGAAGCGATTTCGAGTCAGGAAATTGTCTTGATTGATGTGGATGTCGATTATTCGGAAAATGTAAAGCTCTCGAAAACACTGGGTGATTATATTTGTAAATTATAAAACATGTAGTATTGGAGGAATGTCAGATGAAGAAAAAGTGGCAATTGTGGATTGGTGGTAAATGGCGGGAAGCTAAATCGTATGAGCCGTTATTTAATCCCCATTCAAATGAAGAAATTGCACAAATCGGACAGGCTGAGCCTGCGGATGCCATTGAAGCAATAGTTGAGGCAAATGCAGCTTTTCAGAAATACCGATCCTACCCGGCGCATGCTCGAGCCGAAATTTTAGTGAAAGCTGCAGCAATCATGGAAGAACGCAGTGAAGAGCTTGCGAAAATCGTTTCTCTAGAGGCGGCGAAAACGATTCGAAATGCTCGTGAGGAAATGAATCGTACGGTTCAGACCTATCGTTTTGCTGCAGAAGCGGCAAAGAACAATTATGGGGAACAAATTCCGATGGATGCAGCAGTGGGTGGGGTAAACCGTTTTGGCTTCACAATTCGTACCCCGATTGGCGTCGTAACGGCAATTACCCCATTTAACTTTCCATTTAATCTTGTCGCCCATAAAGTTGGTCCAGCTATTGCGGCTGGTAATTCGATCGTGTTAAAACCTGCCGAACAAACCCCTTTGAGTGCACTGGTTCTTGCCGATATCTTTCAAGAAGCAGGGCTTCCGGAGGGAGTTTTGAACATCATTCCGGGTAAGGGAGATGTTTTAAGTGAAGCGTTGACAACCCATCCACATGTAAAAAAAGTGACTTTCACAGGCAGTGTAGAGGTCGGACACCTTATCCAGCAGCAGGCAGGCTTCCGTAAGCTTACCCTTGAACTCGGATCCAATTCGCCTTTCATCATTGATGAAGGAGTCGACATCGATAAAATTATTCAACGAAGTGTGATGGGTTCATTTACGAATAATGGGCAGGTGTGCATCTCGATCCAAAGAATTTATGTCCACAAATCACTATACCAACAATTTTTAGAACGATTCGTCAGTGCAACAAAACAGCTTGTCATCGGTTCCCCCCTGGAGGAAAATACAAATATTACAGCGGTTATTTCAAAAAAAGAATTGGAGCGGTTACAAAGTTGGATTGACGAGGCAGTACAGGAAGGAGCAAAAATCGAGTGCGGCGGTACAGTGGAAGGCAATGTACTAGTGCCTACCGTCTTAACCAATGTAAATCGTGACTCAAAGGTATTTCGTTTCGAAGTATTTGGTCCGATCGTCTGTATTTTCCCATTCGAAACGCTGGATGATGCCATCAAGGATGCAAACGATTCACGTTACGGATTGAACTCAGGAGTGATGACACCAAGTATAGAACGTGCTTTCTATGCGGCAGAACGCTTGGAAACAGGTGGAGTCGTCATCAATGATATCCCAACTTATCGGATTGATAATATGCCTTATGGCGGCTGGAAGGACAGCGGTGTTGGTCGAGAAGGCGTCAAATATGCGATGAATGAAATGATGGAACAGAAGTTTATTAGCTTTAAAATAAGGGACGAATGATAGCAAGACCCTTTAGTGCTTGTTTGTATCGGCACGAATCGCTCGACCGGAATTGCAAGCGGGCATTTGTTGGTACAACTTGATAAGTCAACTTTCTCCATTTTCACTGTATGGAACCTAAGAAAATTCAATTTAGCTATAGTTTAAAATGAACTACCTTATTTAGAAAACATAGGTCACAAAATGGTTAAGAATGGCATAACAAAACCACCTTTCAGATGAATACTTGATTAAGGTGGTTTTATATGCTTGGTAATAGGAAATTCATTGTCTTGACATGGGTTTGAAGGGTAACGACTTTTTTAATGATTGATGGTTTTACTAGCATGGTTTTAGCTAGTACTTTAGGTGTTGGCGTAACCTTTTCCGAAATGTTTCTCTACCAAGGTGAAATAATCTATCCAAATGTAATTAAAAAATACTTGTCAGAACCTTTACTTGCAGAACTAACCGCTACATGTGGAGCACTCAACTTTGTTATTGGTGAAAATATGTTAGGAATTAAGTAAATTCGTGAAGCTTTTAAGATTATTACCCAAATTCTAATTACCCAATCCTTCTTTGACCACCACTTCTTTGTGAAAACTTTCAATTTGAATATTCTAGCGAGGTCTTTACCTAAATATATTTAATACCCATTAATATGCTCGCGGTGAAATGGTTCAAATAGGTTAAATTTGTAAATTAAATTTCTATTATTCACATTGGGATTAATTGATTTGGATTCTCAAAAAATTGGATAAAACATCATCAAACTAACCTTCGCAGCATAGGACTTATGAGATCCATGGTGAATAGACCGTAATCAATGACAACCATTTTATTATTCTTAGTAAATCCGACATTATCTAAACGCAAATCTATTGGAATGATACCGTACCTCAGGAATTTCAATTCCAACTTGATCAGTTTCGTATATTCCATGATTGACACTTGCGTGTCCACCTTCTTCATGATAACCCAGCCCATCCCATACTCTTTAACCGGACATAGATACTTTTTGACTTCCTTCTTACAGTTATTATATATATAGGCCTCATTTGCATTGCTTATTAAGCCTACTTCTGATAATGCAATTTTTAATATATAGCCATTATTTAAATCATAGACAACTCGGTTTAAACCATACCCAATCATTTTATGCTTGATTTTTAGCGTTTTACTAGCAGTAAACACTATTTGTCTTGCGGTTTTATAAAATTGGTATGTCCACATTTGAGATATCCAAGACTCAATGGCTTTTATCTCTTGCTGGGACAGCATTTTACTTTTATTCGGCTGATGTATCCTTTCCTTACCATTGTTAATTGGCCACATTCCATATACGTCTCCTTTTTTTAAAAAATTTGTGACTAAAGAGATGGATTTCCAGGTAGATGAAAAAACAAGTACATAGAAGAATCAATAATAAACAAAAGATTTAGTTCTGGCTGTTTATATTGGAAACTCAAAGCAAAAATTAAATCCAGGAAGTAAAGACCTTTCTATTTGTTCGTTTCTAAGCCATTTTCATCATCCATTGATCCATTACCTAGCATGTCCTCAGTTTCTCAGGATTTTCCCTTGTAATATGATATGACTTTAATATAAAATCGCTTGTACTATAGCTGAGAAATCTCGCGAAAACACACCAAGGATGGAGAGATCAAGACAGAAAGACCATTGTACCCCAGATGAATAGCCACGGCTTTTTTCTTTTTTTTTCCACCAGATTATGTTGTGCCAGACCATCTTGACGTCAGATGCCCTGGAATCCGGATTCCTCCAAAAAAAAGCCTAAAATCGCTGACGGCACGGGAAGAATAGTTCCTGATCGGCAAGTTTACGCATAGATTAATAAAGCCGTTGCTCATGAAGACTTTTGCTTCCGCTAAGAAGATGGCCCGTTATGTCCCCTACTTATCTCAAAAAGCCCCTTGTTGGTTTTTCTCTCCTTTTTACATTGTTTTCGCTTTTGATAAAAAGATATAACGCCCCAGTAGTCTAATTAAAGAATAATGCCTTAATAAAAAGAGAAATAATTATATAGCAACATGAATGCAGTTAAATTTTCTATGCAAACTATATCGATTTTCGGCAACAAGATGGGTGTTCTTCCTTCATTTGTGAAAAAAAGGTATATTATAGTTTATGACATCGATAGTTTAAGGAGTGATCAAATATTCGTAAAAGATGGACCATTTCAATAATTGCTGGATTATTGCTTATTTTTTCAAGTGTTATAGCCTTCAATTATTTCGGCAGCGATAATAAAACCGAAAAACGGAAAAATGCAGAAGCCAAGGAGTCCAAAATTCCTGAGGTACAGGAATATGGCGGGACCCATCTTGAAAGAGTCGGCGATAAGGTCCGCCAAAAAGATTGGGGAACACTCACATTACTAGAAACAAAGTATATAAATGAGTCATTTGAATTGGCTCCCATGGCCATCACAGTCAAGGATATCCGCATGATTCAATTTTCTTCACTCACAGATGAAGTAAAGGAGGAGCTCAAATCCTATACGGGATTGAGTTTTGAAGAAGCCTATTCGATATACTATAAAGAGAATTTAACCATGGAGGAAATCGATCAGCAGTCTGCCTGGTCTAAAACGGATATTGGCAAAGAGGTAACTTATCTTGAAATAACTTATTCTGTGGAAAATAAAGGGCCCAAGGAACTGCAGTTCTTCAGCATGGAACATGTTACTTTCAATGATGACCTTACATATAATGTGCCTTCTAAAAATTTCATCCACTCCGGGGATACTTTTATGGGGACAAAAAAAGTAAGTCGATTAGATTACCAACCAGGAGAAACAAGAAAAGGCACAATTGGCTTATTAGTCGATTCCGAAGAAAAAATCGAAGGGCTCAAGTCCTTTTCATTCACTACCGACGATATAGCAGATGGTGAGTCTCACGAATTATTGGTGGATGGGACTTCATTTGATGTTCACCTATAAGGAAAGTAGTTTTATCGAGAGAACACGAATACTTGCAGCGGGATTGGGGGACGAATCATATTGGAGAAAGCAATAATTATCGGAGGAAGCATCGCAGGGAAACAGCTGCCAAGCCCTATCACATACTTTTCGAGAATTAATCATCTTGGAAGCAGGTGAAAGATGGACGGGAAAAGCCGCTAGGCAAAAGAGTGCCATAAAGCTACCATCCTCATGTTTTATTAAAAGGAGGAGAAGCAGCAATTGAGGAATTGTTTCCACACTTCTTTGATCAATTAATAGCGCCCCCCTCCACCTTTTTCAACCTAAAGTAAGGTTTGCTATTTTGACCAATCAGAAGAAAAAGAGTAAGAAGTCGACATCCTATGAAAAGCTAATCTACAAATATCGTGATCTCTTTCAATCATTAAATGTAAGCAATCGGGCGCTTTAAAGAGCGTCTTTTTGGGTTATGGCGCCTTTACAGCAACAACAGCAATTTCCACTATTTCGGGAAGTGATAAGAGGGCGTATTTTCTTCATTAAGATTCCAATACGAGGCGGCGGTGAGTTATTTAAAAATTACATTCCTTATGATATTTATAACGGTACTAACAAGGATTGAGCTTGTTCATTTCGACAGCAGTAAAGCCTAGTTTTGAATATTAAGATGGAGGTGACGCGTTATAGATCAAAATGATCATGTAAATAAAGAGATGACCAGCTCATTTAGAATTGGTCATCACTGTTAGCTTCCTTCTACTTTATGATTCCCGTTAATACACACACAGCCCTCGTTCCTGTGCTTTGGTTACTTTTCTAAAAATCGTTGGATACTTTTTATACATTGATTCCTGCATTTTTTGAACCACGTTTTCCTGTATATTTCCATCATCCATTTTCACTTTATCAATCACCACATTCATAATTCAACATATAATACAACAAAGGAAAACCGGGGGTATCAACATGCAAGACAATCAACATGGATTGCAAATGAATGAGGTTGAAAAGTTTGATGAATGGGTAAAAAAGTTTTTTCTGGATCCGGAAACTTGTGCGTTGGATCATCAACTTTTTTCAATTGATATATACGAAAGTGACGATGAGTATATGGTGGAAGCGGTTTTGGAAAATCATGATGTGAAAGATATTAAAGTTTGTTTACGTGATAATGAGCTATCGATCATCGTTGATGATACTCATAAGCCATTACTTGAAAAAAAAGCGGATACAATACCCACACAGAGAAAAATCCCTTTCCCCTTTTCGATTTGCTCACGAAGAATTACCGCTGAATTCTCAAATCCAATATTGGTGATTCGCATCCATAAGTTTTCCCCCGGAAAAACAGCTGATGATATTAACATAGAGTAGTTCATTCCTAAAAATTAAAAAGAATGGCATAGGAGCCACATTCACTCCTTAGCCATTCTTTTTTTCTTGATTTATCCAGCAAAATAGAAGGACGTACGACTCCCTTTCTGTGTCGAGATGACTTGGAGCTGGGCATCTATTCTTTCTTTTAATTCTGGAACATGAGAAATTATCCCGACTAATCTCCCGGTGCTTTGTATATCCATTAATGCTTCAATCGCATGATCAAGAGATTCAGGGTCGAGGGTACCGAAACCTTCATCGATGAACATCGTTTCGAGTGAGATCCCGCCTGCATTCTGCTGGACGACATCCGCAAGACCCAAAGCAAGTGCAAGGGATGCCTTAAAGCTCTCTCCTCCCGAAAGGGTTTTGACATGCCTCTCCTGTCCTGTATATTGGTCATACACGGATAACTCCAGACCGCTCTGGATATTCCTGCGTGTAGGATCCAGCTTTCGCAGCAGCTGATATCTGCCGCTTGTCATTTTCAGTAATCTTGAATTGGCTTCTTTTAGGATATCATCCAAAAAGGCTGCCAATACATACCGTTCAAAAGTTATTTTGAAGGAGTTTTGACCTTTGGAAATCTCAGACAGATGACCGACGATACTGTACCTTTCATCCAGATTTTTCTGATCTTCCCTGATATGCGCCAATTTCCTTTCGATTTCTTCATTAGTCCGTTTTTCGGCATGTAATTCATTCTGATTTTGGCGTAGCGACTCCAATTCTGCATCTATGAAATCAAATGTCTTTTTCAATCCTTCAAGGTCCGGTTTGACTACATCTTTTAACTTCATTTCCAAATCATGAAACAGACTTAAAACACTTTGCCAATTTTGATTATACTGCATAACTTGGTCCTCTAAACTCCCAAGAGCCGCTTCCGACTTTTTGGCTGCTGTATATTCTTTATAATTGGAAAAGCCTTGATTGGTCATATCCGTAATTAACTTTTCCCGTTCCTCTTTCAATTCTTGATTTAATGCCTCTATATTTCCACTTAGGGATTCTTTTTTTGCATTGATTGCCGATTCTTTTTCTTTCACCATTTGAAGGTTTTTTTGTGCATCTTCCAAAGCAATTTGTAAGCGTTTTTGCGTTTTTACAGCCATTTGGCAGGCTGCATTATATTCTTCCTCTGTCCGTATACCGTCTGGCAGGGAATCGGTTAAACCTGTCAGTTTTGTAGAGTTTTCAATATACCTGGTTTTCCCTTGGTCCTCTTTAATTTCTAAAGAAGCAAGATTCTCCTTTAACTGGGATGCTTTCGCTTTTAATTCCAGCAACCTGCTTTCAAGATCATTAAATAATGACTTTTTCCGTACCAATTCTTTTAACTGCTCTTGCAGCACTTTTCCTTTTTGTATAAACTGTTTCAAATGATCATCAATGTCTTCAAACCTAAACTCCGGCATGTCATTTTGTAAGTCCATCATCTTTTCCTTTGAAGACTCGGCCAGTGCATCATACTTTGATTTTGCTTGGTAATATTCACTTTCGGCTTGGCTTTTTTGTTGTTCTGCAGTTTTCAGCCTGTTTTCTTGCTCTTTCAGTTCCATATCCGTTGGCATATCCTCATGCATTTGCGCTGGTTTTGGATGACTTAGCGAACCGCACACAGGACAATTTTCCCCTGAGTGCAGCATGGACGCAAGCATACCCGCTTGGCCTGATCGCCAGTTTTGATTCAGGGCTTCCAGTTTTTCCTTTTCCTGAATCTGAATTCTTTGAATCTCTTTGAACCGAATATTCTTTTCTTCCAGAACCCGCTTCGTATTCTGAACTTCGGAAAGAACTTCTTGAAGCTTTTTTATTTTCATTAACGATTGATCATTTCTTTCCGCTTCGATTTCCTTTTCACGATGAAGAACCGCCGCTTTTTCCACTTCTGTTTTTTCATGAGTGACTCTCTCTGCTTCCTCTTCGATTGCCAGATGTTCCGAAACATTTTTTTCTCGAAGTCCTTTACTAGTTCGCCACTCTTTTTCATCTAACGTAACTTGTGCTTTTAAGCTTGCAAAAGTCATGACAGCCTCTTTTACCTGCTCAAGCTGATGAACATTCCGTACGGCCTGCTCCCTCTGGTTTTCCTTCAACATTTCCTGTTCATAGGAATCCTGCTTCTCAATGCGTTCAGCCTGTAATTTCTCGGCCTGTACACTTAACTTTTGAAGTTCAGCATTCGCATCTTGGACTTGTTTGCCAATTCGCAAATAATATTGTTCCTGCTTTTCAAGCGAAGCCGCTTTATGTGCCATTTTAATTTGGTCTTTCACGAGTTCCATTTCAGGCTGCTTTGCTTCAAGGTTCTCCTTTTCTTTTCGAAGTTTTTCTTTTTCCGAAAATCTATTGATTAAATCAGCCGCTTTTGAAAGCTCTTGATTTACTTGATCACGAGCTTTTTGCTTTTCCTGTATTTGTTTATTTACATCCTCTTTTTTTTCTGCCGCTGCCAAAATGACTTCCTGTAACAGTGGTAAGATCAGCTGTTCGTTAGGCACTTCCGCTTCCAATTGTGCCTGCAATTCTACATGATTACCAGGCTGGATGCCTTTCATTAATTCAATTCTCCTCTGAGCGCTTTTTTCACTTTGCTTTCTAAGGATGGAAGCCTCTTCTTTTAATTTTTCTTCGATTCGTTTATAAAGTTCAGTATGAAATAATTTTTGGAGAATCTGTTCTTTATCTTTGCTGTCGGAAGTTAACAGTTTTCGGAATTCATTTTGTGGAATCATCAGGATTTGCCGGAATTGATTGGCATCAAGTCCAATGAGTAATTTGATTTTTTCCTCAACCTCACGCACATTCGCACCAAGCAATTTTTTTCCTTCAGCCAATATCTCATATAATTCAGCCTTTGCTCCAACCGTTGTCGTTCCTTCTCCTGCTTTTTTCTTTCGTTCCTGCTGCGGTGACCGGGTCACCCAATACGTTTTCCCACGCAGGGTAAATTGCAGCGAGACTTCCGTCATCACATCATCTTCGGCAAACTGACTTCGTAAATCTTGCCCGCTTCGGTCTTCACCACTGGCTTTTCCATAAATCGCAAAACTGATCCCATCAAATATCGTTGTTTTCCCTGCGCCTGTCTTTCCCGAGATGACAAACATGGTCCGTTCTCCAAGGGAATTAAAATCGATGGTTTCCCTCCCTGCATATGGTCCGAATGCCTGCATCGTTAAAATATGGGGTCTCATTTCAAAGCCTCCTCTTTCTTCACGGCTTCAATTACCGAAACCATCAAATCTTGCTTTTGAGAATCAAAGTCCCGATCTGTCATTTCTTGATAAAACGTTTCGAACAGGTCCAATTCTGATTTCCGTTCATCTTTTACAGAAGAGAAGGATTTTTTTCTTCTAAGGTCGGTCAAATCCCATTTTCGTTCCAGATGTAGTACATTCGGGTAAATCTGGCGCAAACGATTAATCGGATCGATGAGTGACCCCTCGTCATTTAATGTTATTTTCAAGTAGTCATCCTTTTTTTGCAATTGATAAAAAGCGGGATCTAGTAACTCTTCCATCGTTCCGGATATTTCCCTCATATCCAGCTTGGGCGCCAAAGATCGATAGCGTATATCGAAGCTACCATCTTCTTGCATATCGACAATGGAAAGCGACTTATTTTGCTTGGCCTCAGAAAAAGAGTATTTTAATAGTGATCCAGAGTAAAACACCTTAGGATGACGTATCGCGTCAGGACTATGTAAATGTCCAAGTGCCGTATAATCGAACGCATCGAATAAGTCTGATGAAACACATCCGGAACCACCTACTGACAAAACTCGCTCTGAATCGCTCGTTTTTCCGCCTAATACAAAAGCATGTCCTACGAAGACATTCGGTTCATCCTTATTGAAAGTCTCTGCAATCATTCCGGTTATCCGCTTCATCGCTTCTTGATGGGAATGGATACTTTCATCTTCAAAAAGATGGCGAACCGTTCCAGGTTCTGCATATGGAACACAATAAAAATTCACTCCCTTAATGCGAACCGGCTCAAATATTTTTGTCAATTTCCCATGAATGTATAACTGACTATGACGATACCATGATGAACCGAATGCAAGCCTTTCCGCAGAATCATGGTTTCCCGATATTGCAACGATTGGTGTATTCATTTTCACATTAATCGTATAAAGGATTTCATCAAGAAGCTCCACAGCTTCAGTCGGTGGAACCGAACGATCATAAAGATCACCGGCAATCACAACCGCATCAGGTTTTTCTTCTTCAACAATTTCTATGAATTGCAAAAGGGCATGCCTTTGGTCATCTGTCATATGTACCCCGTGTACGATTTTCCCTAAATGCCAATCAGCCGTATGGATAAATTTCATAGTTTCACTCCGTCCTCACTTTTACTTACTATTATTATATCAAAAATTTAAAGAATAGCATGGCTTGGGTACAAACGTTCTAATTATTACCACACTGTCCCATTCTTTTCAATTATTCAGAATAAAAAAAGGCAAACTCAAAAGAGTCTGCCCTTTTCATCATTAGCTGAATAAGTGTTCATATGGACCCATATTCACTTTTCTTTCAGCTAATTTTTTTTGTAAAAATTTATGGTCACGTTTTGGTGTGGCAATGATATAGCCGCGTATCACTAGATCTTCCGTAATATCGCCCGCTTTTTCCTTTAACGCCAACTCTCCGATTTTCCCCGCAATTTTATGGCGTGCAACATCACGAAAAAGTTCCGGTACAGGGCTCACTAAATCTTCGAGTAATTCCTTTTGTTGATTTGACCATAAGTGCTTTGTTTGGTCCAAATAGTATTCTTCCCAATCCATATCGGATTTCCCGTCTTCTTTGGGGAATCTTTTCAGGAACTTTCGAAACATGAAAAAGCCACCTATGCTCATCAAAATAATTAAAAGGGCTACCCAAAATAGAATAAACCATAAAAACCATCCACTAAGCAAAGTACCACCTCATATGTATAGAATGATCGTTACTATTATTATAGACAGTAACCCATATCTTTACAAGACTGGCAATGTAATCATTCCGGATCGTTCACTTCCAGCAAGACCAGTGAAAAATCCCCTACGGCATTTTCTTCATAAAGATTCGTGACCGAAGTCGCATAGTTAAAGATCTCTGCTCGAAATTCCTCGTTTGACTGAGGAATCTTTAAATCAAATACCATTTGATAAAGCAGTGTTGTAATATCATGATATTCACTATTTGTAACCTTGAAATTAAAACTGGCTTTTCTGATTTCTCTACCTTCAGAATCCTTTACATTTTCAGTAAGAAAATCAGTAACATGCAGTGGAACATCATTTAAAATGACCTCATCTACCATTTTATCAACATCTCCTTTAAATGTGGTTAAAGCCATGTTATCACTAGGGTTCTTCCTGCGCCAATGATTCAGCCTTGAAAAGCTCAAAAAACCTGAGTCATTATGATATCGACTCAGGTTTCCTGGATTATCCCTTTGATCCTATTTTACATGTATCACACCATATTACTTCCACTTAAACTGGCAGCTTTGACTTTTTTGTATTGATATAGCATGGCAATTCTCCATGGAACGATCATAGCAAATGCAAGTAAGAAAAACATACCACTCAAGACGCCGACTTCAATCGTGCTTCCCAGCATCAGTTTCGCCACCAGCCGTATCACCATGAGACCAATCAATATGAATATAAACGCTTTAGAGCGCAGGATATAAATTTTTTCATCTCTAACTTCGAATTTGGATGTTTTAATTAATAGGATGGAAAACAACATCCCTGCAACAAGAGCCTCCAATAATTCGTATCGAGTGACCCGGAACATTGGAAAAATAAACATCAAAACACCCGTACTCATAAACAGCGGCGGTAAGATGATTTTCTTTTCGTTCACTGGTTTTTTCGTTTCCTTCATCCGTAACATGAAAACACCCATAGCCATCACAATCGCTATACCTGTTGATAAATATATCATCAAACCATCCCTTTTAATTAAAAATAGGTAAGTACCATTAAAAATTATATATGACTTCAATGAATAAACAAAGTATATATTACCTATTTGAGATAAACAAGGAGCGTGTTTTTAATTTAGCGACCTATTGATGGCATTTAATACCCTGCTCTCGACAAAAGGCTTGACGATAAAAGTCTTTCGCCCAAGCTTCAACACCATTTTTCTGCTGACCCATCGAGAATATAATTATATCCTTTGCAGCCCAAATTTTCTTCTTAATTTCTTCATGATTGGCATGGTAATATCCATCGTCACCAGGTCGAATCAAATTTCGAACAGCACAATAAAACCTAATCAAGGAAACTCCCATTAGAATAATTTTGAAAAAATAACTTATTATGGACTAAAACCCCGTAAAGCCACCGAATAGTCTAGACAGGACTGCTATTATTTTGGTCATCCAATTAAAAAACAAAATCACACCCATTACAATCATTAAATATCCGCCAATCTTCATGATGTATTGGCTGTACTTTTTGATCCATTTCAATTTTCCGACAAAGAAGGATAATATGAAAAACGGGATGGCAAAGCCTAATATATAGGCAGTCATATAACTCATGGCAGCGCTAGAATTAGTCGCACCCAAAGAGATGACAGCACCCAATAGTGGGCCAGCACAAGGCGTCCATCCAGCCGCAAAAGCAAGTCCGATAAGAATCGAACCTATATATCCGCTAGGTCGGTTTTTAAATTCAAAACGACTATCCTTCATCAAGGATTTCGGCTGAAAGATTCCTACAATGAATAATCCAAAAATAATAATCAGGATCGCACCAATCTGACGAATCAATTCTTTGTAATCCGAGAAAGCAGAACCTAAAAAGGTCGTACTAAAACCAATTGCAATAAAAACTAGAGAAAATCCAAGAAGGAAGAATAAAGTATGCAGCATACTTCTACTTTGGAGCATGGCGTTCTCGGATTTGATTTCACCAACACTCATACCAGTGATATAAGATAAAAAGGCTGGATAGAGCGGTAAGCAGCATGGCGAAATAAAACTCAAGAAGCCCGCCCCAAAAGCTAAAAACATATTAATATCATTCAAATGAGCTCACTCCTATGTATGTCAACCTATAAACATTGTAACAAATAAGATAAAAAAATACATTTATGGAACTGTGAATATTTAATGACAACTAAATGCCAAACATTTAAAGGAGAAGGAGGCCACAGCTTAATTTTCATTAAGTTAACTTATTTGAATTCATTAGTCCGAGCCGATATAATTGTTATATTCATACAAATTTTACAACAGAACACATAAATAAAGGGTACCATGAAAAAATGTTGGGGCCAGAAAGGAAATATAATGGCTAAAAAGAATGAATTTCTCGAACAGATTGAATTAAAGAGAAATGAACTTATCAAGATTGTCGCTAAAGATGGTTTAAACTCCCATGTTGCCGTTGAATATAGCCAGCAACTTGATCAATTATTAAATAAATATAATGAACTTTTTTATAAAACTGGTACAGGTTTTTAATCCCGTTCATCTCCCATTGATAACCACCCATGTTATTATATGATTTATTTTAACGGTCAATCTCTCCTTTTTCGATTCTTTCTCCATTCGAATACATAAGAATAACCTTTTCTTTCTATATAAAAAACAGGCAAACGCTACGGGCGCACTGCCTGTTTTTCATTAAAAGGATGCACATTTCAACATTAACATCTTGTGTCGGTTCATAGTTTGTCACAACAAGAACAATAGGAAATCCAGCTATGATGGAATTACTGACATTGATTATCAGGTAATATTGGATCCATCTAAGGTATCCTATATGAATTTATTTAATAAATGGCGTTTTAAAGCCTCATATACGCCGATGAAAGGGAAAACTTAAATTGAATACCATCAATAAAAGGGACACAATCAAATTGCAAATGTTCATTATTTAAATATCTTTAAGTAACAAACAGTTTTAAACCTTTTCATCCTCCGCCTACAATCAACAATATTAAACAGGCTCCTATTCTTGGCCGGCGCCTTAATAAATAAAATTGAACTCCATATACTATGTCCTATATACATGTACAGGAGGGCATTCGTTTGAAGACTTTAATTATGGCTTTATCAGTTTTCATCCTTTTTTCATCATTTGACACTCCAATTATTCATGCCATTACTTCAAGTCGAGAGGTATATGAAAAAACAGGTAATGTTATTTGGGAGGGCAATACGAAAGAAAAAATCGTAGCCATAACTTTCGACGACGGGCCACATCCTTCGTATACACCTCAAATCCTCGATATATTGGCTAAATATAACGCCAAAGCTACCTTTTTTGTTTCTGGTAATAAAGTGAAAAGTAACCCTGGCATTTTAATGAGAGAAATAAAAGAAGGTCATGAAATTGCCAATCACACCTATCATCATTATTTTGATAAAAATATGACCGCTGATTTATTATCTTCTGAATTAGATAAAACAGCTAAAGTGATTTGGGATATTGCCAAATACAAACCTATGCTATATCGTCCTGTAGGTGGACTTTATAACGATATAATCATCAATACAGCTGTAAAAAAAGGATATATGGTTGTACTGTGGTCCTGGCATCAGGATCCCCAAGACTGGAAAAGACCTGCTCCAAATAAAATTTCCAATCATATCATTAAGTCGTTACGAGCTGGCGATATCATTCTCCTGCACGATTGGAGCGACCGTCCCCAAACGGTGGAGGCGTTAGAATCGACATTGGATTATTTATATAAAAACGGCTATGAATGTGTTACGGTGTCTGATTTATTGTTTCGCTCCAAGGTGAGTTCACCCGATTTTTTCAGAACCTTTCCTGTTGAATGAGCCATAAGAGTTAAATTTATGTTTGACAAATCACTCAAAAAATATTATCTTTAATTAAAGATAATTTAATTAGAGATAATATTTGCGATATTTTTTTAAAAATAAATCTCGAATTAAATATATCTAAATTCAATATAAATTCCAGGAGGAATCATAAATGATTGGTATAGGTTTATTAGTTATACGTTTAGCAATCGGATTATCGTTTGTTGGTCATGGGGCTCAAAAATTGTTTGGATGGTTTGGCGGTCATGGCTTGAAAGGCACTGGAGGCTGGTTTGACTCGATTGGGATGAAGCCAGGAGTTACCATGGCCCTATTCGCTGGTCTATCAGAGCTTATTGGCGGAGCCTTATTTGCTTTAGGTTTCCTTACACCCTTTGCAGGTATATTAATTGCGCTTACAATGCTCGTTGCGATCGTTAAAGTCCACGGAGCAAATGGCTACTGGGCAACTCAAAATGGGTATGAATATAATCTTGCCATTCTTGCAGTGGCGATTGGCGTTGCGATAACCGGAGCTGGACCATACTCACTTGATACCTTTCTATTTTAAGATGAAAAATTAATCATTACGAAAACATGGAGTGGATTCGCCCCACTCCGTGTTTTTTTCATCCCGGCATCCTCTTTGCAGGGGAAGTGGATGTCAACAAAAAGAAGACCTGATCATGAACTGCACCCCAATTGTTAGACACTATCTAACAATTGGAGGTGCTATTTTTTATGACAAAATATTCATTAGAGTT
>NZ_JBHZPF010000031.1:0-55008 GCF_042787975.1 Peribacillus sp. YIM B13482 | reverse complement strand
TCTTCAGCGCCGATGGTAGTTGGGGGTTTCCCCCTGTGAGAGTAGGACGCCGCCAAGCCATTTAAAAGATCAGCCATCCGGCTGGTCTTTTTTTGCGTCTCAATGATTTAAAAGAAATCGTTTTTATGATATCTCCATCTTTCAAATTGAATTGAATTCGACCTAAAGGGATATGTTGCCTCTCTTCAATGCCCTCAAATTACAAGAGATGTGAATTGAAATAATTCATGGGTGCAAGATACGAATAACTGTACTGATCATGGAACAGGGGGGTTACTTGAGTCTGGCTATAGTATTGGGAAGGGAAGAAGGTTAGGATATTGAATGGATGTATAAATTATGAAGATAGGGTCTTTTTTTTAGACAGACGGCAAATTATGCAAGGAGATTCGGAGAAGACATTAACTAAGGCATTATGGAATCCCTGTAATACTGTAATGAATACTAAAATGGATTTCTTGTCTTACTTGTTCTTTTTCATTATACTAGGAGGAATTTATTAAGATAATAATGCAAATTGGATGTTAAGAAAGAAGGCAAATAAAATGGAATTATGGAAGGGATTTTGGTATTGTGGGTAAAAAAAGTAAGGAAAAGTTTGAAGTTGTTGAGGGTGAGACAATCGATGCTTGTTTAGATCGAATTAAAGCGGCAGGCTACTTTCCTGTAAGGCGGACGGAAGAACCCATCTTTGCCGAGAAAATCGAGAATGGCAAAGTCCAATATGTGCCAGTTGATCGAAAAATTGTATTCGAAGTAAAATTAATCGAGTAAAACACGAACGATTCATTAATATCATGTAAAAATATTCGATTTTAACTTGACATTAAAATGGCCGGAAGGTAAGATGAAGTTACATTAATACATCTCATATAATCATGGGGATATGGCCCAAAAGTTTCTACCTGATGACCGTAAATCATCGGACTATGAGAAAAGCATCTGACTAATTCGGAAACTAGCCAAGTCCTTTTTGTTTTTTTTCAAAAGGGCTTTCTATTCCGGGCAGTTTGCTTTCTCGATGAGGAAGCAAACTGCCCGGTTTTTTTAATTTACATGTTATAGATAATGATAAGCGTCCATCTGCATACTCGGGACGTCATAATATGAGTGTTGGAGGGAAAGATGATATGAAACCACAAGTTGGAGTTATTATGGGAAGTGTCTCGGATTGGGAAACGATGAAATACGCTTGTGAATCATTGGAACAGCTTGAGATTCCCTATGAAAAAAGGGTCGTTTCCGCCCACAGGACGCCGGATTTACTATTTGAATATGCAGAGAGTGCAAAAGATAGAGATATTAAGGTGATTATTGCCGGAGCTGGCGGGGCGGCGCATCTTCCAGGTATGACAGCAGCCAAAACGATTGTCCCTGTGATTGGCGTGCCGATACAATCTAAGGCATTAAATGGGATGGATTCGTTATTATCGATTGTTCAAATGCCTGGCGGCGTACCGGTTGCAACGGTTGCAATCGGAAAAGCTGGCGCAGTCAATGCCGGATTGTTGGCGGCTCAAATATTAGCAGCTTTCGATTCCAACCTTGCTGATAGGTTAGAATCTTTACGAGACGAAACCAGAGAAAAGGTGTTACAGAGCAGTGAACAACTTAAATAATACAATCATTTTACCGGGACAGACCATTGGAATTATTGGCGGTGGGCAATTGGGCAGGATGATGGCCTTGTCGGCTAAGGCATCGGGCTTTAAGATAGCGGTCCTTGAGCCGACTGCAGAAGGTCCATGTGCGCAAGTGGCGGATATTGAAATCATTGGTGCTTATGATGATATCGAAGCATTGAAAAGGTTGGCTGAGGTTAGTGACGTCATAACATATGAGTTTGAAAATATCAGTTCAGAAGCACTGGATTGGTTAAAGCAACATGCATTTCTTCCACAGGGCTCAGAATTATTAAAGATGACCCAGGATAGACTTACTGAAAAAAAGGCCATATCTGATGCAGGAGCTTCGGTTGCTCCTTATCGGGAAATACAAGATATTTCAGAAATTTACCTTCATATAGAAAAATTAGGGTACCCTAGTGTGTTAAAAACGACGCGGGGCGGTTATGATGGAAAAGGGCAGTTGGTCATTAAGGAAGAAGCCGATATCAAAAAGGCAGAATCCCTGCTCAAAACAGGTGTATGTGTGCTGGAAGCCTGGATACCTTTCGTAAAAGAAATCTCGATTATCGTGACGCGTAAGGCAAATGGCGAGGCAAGTCATTTTCCGATAGCGGAAAATATTCATATTGAAAATATTCTTCATAAAAGCATTGTTCCCGCACGTATTAGTCAACAAGCTGAACGGAAGGCTATTAATGAAGCCTTGCAGCTTGCAGAAAAACTTGATTTGGTAGGGACATTGGCGGTCGAGATGTTTTTAACCGCTCAGGATGAGATCATCATTAATGAATTAGCGCCAAGACCTCATAACTCAGGCCATTATACAATGGAAGCGTGTGAGACTTCACAGTTCGAACAGCATATAAGGGCTGTTTGTAATTGGCCGCTCGGTAATACGGCGTTATTGAAGCCGGTCGTAATGTTAAACATCCTTGGTGAGCATATTGGACCCTTAATGGATGAAATTCCGGCGATTTCTGATTGGAAGGTTCATCTTTACGGCAAGAAAGAGGCCAAGTTTAAGCGGAAAATGGGGCATGTGAATATTTTACGTCCAACGATTGAGGAAGCTCTTTTGGAAAGTGATCGAAGCAAAATATGGAATCAATAGGTTGAAACGGAGGAAGTAAAATGATTGAACGTTATACCCGCCCAGAGATGGGAAACATTTGGACAGAGAAAAACCGCTTTAATGCGTGGTTGGAAGTAGAAATTCTAGCTTGTGAAGCATGGTCTGAACTTGGAGTAATTCCAAAGGAAGATGTGAAGCTTCTTCGTGAAAATGCTACGTTCGATGTTGAGCGTATCAATGAAATCGAAAAAGATACACGCCACGATGTTGTTGCTTTTACACGTGCGGTTTCTGAAACATTGGGTGAAGAACGGAAATGGGTCCATTACGGACTGACTTCTACTGATGTGGTCGATACAGCTCTTTCATATATGATAAAGCAAGCGAATGATATCATCTCCAAGGATTTAAATAACTTCGTGGAGATCCTGAAAAATAAAGCGAAAGAACATAAATATACGGTTCAAATGGGACGTACACATGGAGTTCATGCGGAACCGACTACTTTCGGTTTGAAACTGGCACTTTGGTATCAAGAAATGAAACGCAATGTCGAACGTTTTGAAGAAGCTAGAAAGAACATAGAGGTTGGGAAAATCTCTGGAGCTGTCGGAACCTACGCAAACATCGACCCGTTCGTTGAAAAATTCGTTTGTGAAAAGCTTGGCCTTGAAGCAGCACCTATTTCAACACAAACATTGCAACGGGATCGCCACGCACATTATATGAGCACATTGGCTTTAATTGCGACCTCAATTGAAAAGTTCGCAGTAGAAATACGCGGCTTGCAAAAAAGTGAAACACGCGAAGTGGAAGAATTCTTTGCAAAAGGACAAAAGGGATCTTCGGCAATGCCTCATAAACGGAATCCAATCGGTTCTGAAAATATGACAGGTATAGCTCGTGTAATCCGCGGTTACATGATGACAGCATATGAGAATGTGCCATTATGGCATGAACGTGACATTTCACATTCTTCTGCTGAGCGCATCATCTTGCCGGATGCAACGATCGCATTAAACTACATGCTGAACCGTTTCAGCAACATAGTGAAGAACTTGACCGTTTATCCAGAAAATATGAAACGCAATATGGACCGTACACTGGGATTGATTTTCTCACAACGTGTGCTGCTGTCCCTTATCGATAAAGGACTTGTCCGTGAAGAGGCTTATGATACGGTTCAGCCGAAAGCGATGGAAGCATGGGAGCTTCAGGTTCCATTCAGAAGCCTGATCGAAAAGGATGATAAAATCACAAGCTTGCTTACGAAAGAAGAACTTGATGATTGTTTCGATCCTACACATCACTTGAAAAATGTTGATGTAATCTTTGATCGTTTAGGTTTATAAAAGTGAAGGCGGCAAACATAGCACCTCTAAACGGTGATATGTTTGCCTAGCCCGATCAATACAGGATGATTCGAAATATTCACAATGTGGGGGTCTGGACAGATGGAAAAACGAGAATTGTTGTATGAAGGAAAAGCGAAACAGATTTTTGCAACGGACAACAGTGAAATAGTATGGGTGGAATACAAGGATTCGGCAACAGCGTTTAATGGTGAGAAGAAGTCAGAAATCGCCGGAAAAGGTAAGTTGAATAATCAAATTACAAGCCTATTATTTTCAAAGCTTGCCCAAGAAAATATACCGTCCCATTTTATTGAACAGCTTTCCGACCGGGAGCAGTTAGTTAAGAGAGTATCCATCATTCCGCTTGAAGTCGTTGTACGAAATACGGCTGCCGGCAGTTTTTCTAAAAGAACTGGCATTGAAGAAGGCCACCCGCTTAAGAAAACGCTGATTGAGTTTTACTATAAAGACGACGAGCTCGGCGATCCTCTGTTAACGGAAGACCATATTGAAGAATTGGAACTTGCAAGCAAGGAAGATGTAGCCATTTTAAAAGAAAAGGCACAAGAGATCAGTATCGTCTTAACTTCCTTCTTTAAAGAATTGGACATTAAATTAATTGATTTTAAATTAGAGTTCGGTAAAACCCCGAATGGAGACATTCTGCTGGCAGATGAAATTTCACCTGATACCTGCCGATTATGGGATGTTAACACGAACGAAAAGTTAGACAAAGATGTATTCCGCCGTAATTTAGGCAGTTTAACAGATGCTTACGAAAAAATACTAGCAAAGTTGGAGGGTACTCAACATGTATAAGGTTAAGGTATATATCACACTACGCGAAAGTGTATTAGATCCACAGGGAGCTGCAGTGCAACAATCACTTCATAGCTTGACATATAACGAAGTTAGTGATGTTCGAGTGGGGAAATACATTGAACTTACAATTAAGGATACGGATCGTGATTTAGATCAACTTGTGAAGGAAATGTGTGAAAAACTATTGGCCAACACGGTAATTGAAGCTTACCGCTATGATGTTGAGGAGGTTATCACCCAATGAAATTTGCTGTCATAGTTTTCCCTGGTTCCAATTGTGATGTCGATATGTTCCATGCGATAAAGGATGCTCTAGGGGAAGAAGTGGAGTATGTTTGGCACTCTACAGACAATCTAGATCAGTATGATGGGATTCTCCTTCCAGGAGGTTTCTCTTATGGGGACTATTTACGCTCTGGAGCGATTGCACGATTTTCGAATGTAATGGCCGAAATCGTAAAAGCGGCACAAGCAGGAAAGCCTGTTTTGGGTGTCTGCAATGGTTTTCAGATTTTACTTGAAGCAGGACTTTTACCTGGAGCGATGCGCCGTAATGAAGGCTTGAAATTCATTTGCCGCAATGTAGGATTAAAGGTTGAAAATAATCAATCGATGTTCACGACAGGATATGAAATAAATGAAACGATTACGATCCCGGTTGCCCATGGTGAAGGGAATTACTACTGTGATGAAGAAACATTGGCTGAATTAAAACGAAATAACCGCATTTTATTCACTTATGACGGTGAAAATCCAAACGGAAGCTTGGAACAAATAGCGGGAATTACAAATGAACAAGGAAATGTCCTCGGAATGATGCCTCATCCCGAACGTGCTGTTGATTCACTGCTTGGCAGTAAAGACGGCTTAAAGATTTTTCAATCCATCGTAAAAAACTGGAGGGAATCACATGTTATTACAGCTTGAACCAAGTCCGGAAAAAATTAAATCGGAGCGATTGTACGCAAGTATGGGACTATCCGATAAAGAATTTGCCATGGTGGAGAAAATCTTAGGCAGACTGCCGAATTATACGGAAACTGGATTGTTTTCGGTTATGTGGTCAGAGCATTGTTCCTACAAAAATTCAAAACCCATCTTAAGAAAATTCCCGATTACTGGGGAGAAAGTCCTTCAAGGACCTGGTGAAGGAGCTGGTATCGTTGATATCGGTGACGATCAGGCTGTCGTTTTTAAAATAGAAAGTCATAACCACCCATCTGCTATCGAGCCTTACCAAGGTGCCGCTACTGGTGTCGGCGGTATTATCCGTGATGTCTTCTCCATGGGTGCGCGTCCGATTGCGATGCTGAATTCGCTTCGCTTCGGTGAGTTAGACAATGATCGCGTGAAATATTTATTTAAAGAAGTGGTTGCAGGGATTGCAGGATACGGAAATTGTATCGGAATTCCAACTGTCGGCGGAGAAATTCAATTTGATCCATCATATGAAGGAAATCCTTTAGTCAATGCTATGTGTGTCGGTTTGATTGATCATAAGGACATTAAAAAAGGCCAAGCACATGGAGTGGGCAACACAGTCATGTACGTGGGTGCCAAAACTGGACGTGATGGTATTCATGGAGCAACATTTGCATCTGAAGAGCTTTCAGAGTCATCAGAAGAAAAACGCCCAGCCGTACAAGTAGGAGATCCATTCATGGAGAAACTGCTTTTGGAAGCATGCCTTGAATTGATTCAAAATGATGCCCTTGTTGGGATTCAAGATATGGGAGCAGCGGGTCTTACAAGTTCATCTGCCGAGATGGCGAGTAAAGCTGGATCAGGAATAAAAATGAATCTTGATTTAGTACCGCAGCGTGAAACAGGAATGACAGCATATGAAATGATGCTTTCTGAATCACAAGAGCGGATGCTGATCGTTGTAACTAAAGGACGCGAACAGGAAATCGTTGACTTGTTTACGAAATATGATCTAGAGGCTGTTTCCGTCGGTGAAGTGACGGATGACAAAAACCTAACATTATCGCATCAAGGTGAAATTGTTGCAGAGGTTCCAGTTGATGCATTGGCTGAAGAAGCTCCGATTTATCATAAGCCATCTGCAGAACCGCAATATTTCCGTGATTTCCAAAGCATGAAGGCTGAAGTGCCAGTCATAGAAGATTATAAAGAAACACTGATATCACTATTGAAGCAACCGACGATTTCGAGTAAGGAATGGGTTTATGATCAATATGATTACATGGTCCGCACGAATACAGTCGTCTCACCTGGATCGGATGCGGCGGTAGTACGAGTTCGGGGCACAAATAAGGCCCTTGCTATGACGACGGATTGTAACTCCCGCTATATATATTTAGATCCAGAAACGGGAGGTAAAATCGCAGTCGCTGAAGCAGCACGTAACATTATTTGCTCGGGTGCGGAACCTTTAGCGATTACGGATTGCTTGAATTTTGGGAATCCTGAAAAACCTGAAATATTTTGGCAATTGGAAAAAGCTGCAGACGGTATGAGTGAAGCTTGCAGAAGCTTAAGTACTCCTGTAATTGGCGGAAATGTCTCCCTTTACAATGAAACGAATGGTGAAGCGATTTATCCGACACCTGTAGTTGGGATGGTTGGTCTTGTCAGTGACCTTCAGCACATCACTACACAATCGTTTAAAAATGAATCCGATTTGATTTATGTGGTCGGCGAAGCGAAAGTTGAATTTGGAGGCAGTGAATTACAGAAAATGCTTGAAGGTAAAATCTTTGGACGCGCTCCAGAACTTGATTTGGCCGTTGAACAAAAACGTCAGCAGCAAATTCTAACTGCAATCAAAAAAGGACTTGTTGCATCAGCCCATGACCTTTCGGAAGGCGGTTTGGCAGTGGCTTTAGCCGAATCTTTATTCGGGGCTAGCAAACTTGGGGCAAAAGTGAATATAACCGGCGAACCGGTATCTGCATTATTCAGTGAAACGCAATCACGATTCTTACTGTCCATCAATCCTGAAAACCAAACGGCATTTGAAGCACTTGTTGAAGATGCGATATGCATAGGTTCAGTAACGAATAATAATAAATTAGTCGTGGCAACAAGTGATAGCAAAGTATTGGAAGCGGACGTTGAAGATTTACAAACAGCTTGGAAGGGAGCCATACCATGCTTGCTGAAATAAGAAGCCTAAACGAAGAGTGCGGTGTATTGGGAGTCTGGGGACATCCCGATGCAGCACAGCTTGCTTACTACGGTTTGCATAGCTTACAGCATCGTGGTCAAGAGGGAGCTGGCATCGTCGTGACGGATGGTGAGCAGATGTCCATCACTAAGGGTGAAGGTCTTGTCACAGAGATTTTCACGGCCGAAAAAATGCAGGCACTTTCCGGTACCGGAAAAGCGGCAATTGGCCATGTCCGTTATACAACGGCAGGCGGCGGCGGGTATCAAAATGTTCAGCCTTTCTTGTTCAATTCACATACAGGGGGGCTGGCCCTTGCTCATAATGGGAATATCGTCAATGCCCATCAGTTAAAAGCACAGCTTGAAGGACAGGGCAGCATTTTTCAAACGACATCGGATACGGAAGTTCTGGCACATTTGATAAAACGGTCCGGCTACTCAGATATCAGGGATTCCGTGAAGAACAGTTTAAGCATGCTGAAGGGAGCCTATGCCTTTGTCATCATGACAGAAAACCAAATGATCATGGCAAGAGATCCGCATGGTTTCCGTCCACTTTCCTTGGGGAAAATAGGTGATGCATATTTCGCTGCATCCGAAACATGTGCCCTTGATATTGTAGGTGCAGAATTCATCCGCGATATTGAGCCGGGTGAACTGGTTGTCATTAATGATGAGGGAATCACTTCCGAGTACTTTTCACTTTCCAGTCAACAGGCAATGTGTACGATGGAATATGTGTATTTTTCCCGTCCGGATAGCAACATTGATGGGATCAATGTTCATACGGCACGAAAAAACCTTGGCAAGCAAATGGCACTGGAAGCTAAAATAGAAGCAGATGTAGTTACAGGTGTACCCGATTCCAGTATTTCGGCAGCGATAGGCTATGCTGAAGCGGCCGGCATTCCCTATGAAATGGGCTTAATAAAAAACCGTTATGTTGGACGGACGTTCATTCAGCCATCCCAGAGTCTGCGTGAACAAGGCGTGAAGATGAAACTTTCACCTGTAAGAGGGGTCGTAGAAGGTAAGCGGGTCATAATGGTTGATGATTCAATCGTCCGTGGGACCACAAGCAGAAGGATTGTCCGCATGTTAAAAGATGCAGGAGCCAAAGAAGTGCATGTTGTAATCAGCTCGCCACCGATCAAGAATCCATGTTTTTATGGAATAGACACGTCTAAAAAGGAAGAACTGATTGCGAGCTCTAAATCGGTGGAGGAAATAAGGGAAATCATTGGTGCTGATTCATTAACTTTTTTAAGTGTCGAAGGTATGGTCGAAGCAATTGGCCGACCATTTCCTGGAGAAACGCGCGGTTCATGCCTAGCTTGTTTCACTGGAAATTATCCGACTGAAATTTTTGAGTACGAACGAGAAAAAACAAAATGTTAATCAAGTCGGCAATGAAGATTGATTTTCGGAGGAGGATTTCAAATGGCTAATGCATATAAACAGGCTGGTGTGGATATTGAGGCTGGTTATGAAGCGGTAAATCGAATGAAAAAACATGTAAAGCGCACATTTCGTCCAGAAGTAATGAATGGTCTTGGCGGTTTTGGAGGCATGTTTGACTTATCTTCCTTGAACCTTAAAGAACCTGTGCTCATTTCAGGTACGGATGGAGTGGGTACGAAACTTTTGTTGGCGTTCATGATGGATAAACACGATACAATTGGTGTGGATTGTGTAGCTATGTGCGTCAATGATGTTGTCGTTCAAGGTGCTGCACCTTTATACTTTTTAGATTATATTGCCTGCGGTAAAGCAGATCCAGAACGAATTGAAATGATCGTCAAAGGAATTGCAGATGGCTGTGAGCAGGCAGGCTGTGCTTTAATCGGCGGAGAAACGGCGGAAATGCCGGGCATGTATGAAACGGAAGAATACGATGTTGCAGGCTTTACTGTAGGTGCAGTTGAAAAATCACGTCTAATTACGGGTGAGGCAATCACGGCGGGTGATGTCGTTATTGGACTTGCTTCAAGCGGCATCCACAGTAATGGATATTCTCTTGTTCGTAAAATCCTTCTTGAAGACTCAGGTATGGGGCTTCATGACTTCGTACCGGAATTGGGTTGCAAGTTAGGTGAGGAATTACTGAAACCGACAAAAATCTATGTAAAATCCATTTTATCAACATTAGAAAAATTTGATGTTAATGGTCTTGCCCATATTACGGGTGGCGGGTTCATCGAAAATATTCCCCGTATTCTACCTGAAGGATGCGGTGTGGAAATCGAGCTAGGAAGTTGGGAAATTCCATCTGTATTCGCGTTCCTTGAAGAAAAAGGGAACCTTGTAAAAGAGGAAATGTTCAATATTTTCAATATGGGTATTGGAATGACGGCTGTCGTGAAAAAAGAAGTGGCATCTGATGTGGTAGCCCATCTACGGTCTTGCGGCGAAGAAGCATCGGTTATTGGAACGATTGTGGACGGAAATGGAGTGTCGTTTAAATAATGAAGCGCCTTGCTGTCTTTGCATCAGGTAATGGTAGTAATTTCCAATCAATAGCTGAAGCAATAAAAAGTGGAAAATTGGCGGCGGAAATCTGTCTTGTCGTTTGTGATCGGGAAGACGCTTATGTACTTGAGAGAGCAAAGCTTGAGAACATTGATTCTTTCGCCTTTTCAGCGAAGAATTACTCTAACAAGACTGAGTATGAATCGCTAATCCTGGAGAAACTTCGCCAATATGAGATAGAGTTTATCATTCTGGCTGGCTATATGCGTTTGATTGGTCCGACATTATTACAAAAGTATACACAGAGAATTGTGAACATCCACCCTTCACTCTTGCCTAGTTTTCCAGGCAAGGATGCAATTGGCCAGGCTTTTGACGCTGGAGTGAAGGAAACGGGGGTAACCGTTCATTATGTTGATGATGGAATGGATACAGGACCGATCATTGCCCAAAATGCAGTGCCAATTCTTGAGGGGGATACGAAAGACATTCTTCAAAAAAGGATTCAGGAAATGGAGCATGACATGTATCCGTCAGTTTTGCAGGAGCTATGCCACAAGAAACTTACTTAATGGAGGGACCAACATAACATGAAGAAACGTGCTTTAATTAGTGTATCGGATAAAACAGGTATCGTAGAATTTGCTCAAGGTTTAATTGAGGCAGGTTTTGAAATTATTTCTACAGGCGGTACCAAAAAAACACTGCAGGATAATGGCGTTGATGTAATTGGAATCAGTGATGTCACTGGTTTTCCGGAAATCTTGGATGGACGTGTAAAAACACTTCACCCGAATGTCCATGGAGCAGTGTTGGCAAAACATGATGACAAGGATCACGCAGCACAGCTTGCAGAGCATAATATTGAACCCATTCAACTTGTCTGTGTAAACCTATATCCGTTCCAAGCGACTATTTCCAAATCAGAAGTCACTGTGGAAGATGCTATTGAAAACATCGATATCGGTGGACCGACAATGCTTCGTTCTTCTGCTAAAAACCACGAATATGTGACTGTTATCGTTGATTCAAATGATTATCCTACCGTATTGGCTGAGCTGAAACAAAACGACGGAGTATCAAAAACCACGAATCGCCGTTTGGCTGCAAAAGTCTTCCGCCATACAGCTGCATATGATGCTGTCATTTCGGAGTATATGACTGAGCTTACCGATGAAGAGAATCCTGAATCATTGACTGTTACCTATGAATTGAAACAGTCCCTTCGTTATGGGGAAAATCCACATCAAAAAGCAGCATTCTATAAAAAACCGCTTGGTTCCGTTTTCTCAATTGCTGAAGCGCAGCAATTACATGGAAAAGAGCTTTCATACAACAACATTAATGACGCTGATGCAGCACTTCAAATCGTTAAGGAATTCAATGAGCCGGCTGCTGTTGCTGTTAAACATATGAATCCTTGCGGCGTCGGTGTAGGAGCGACCATTTTAGAAGCGTATGAAAAAGCTTATGAGGCAGATGCTACTTCCATTTTCGGTGGAATCATTGCTTTGAACCGTGAAGTTGATAAAGCGACTGCGGAAAGGCTTCATGAAATTTTCCTTGAAATCATCATTGCTCCTGGATTTACAGATGAAGCAGTGGAAGTATTAACAAGCAAGAAAAACCTTCGTTTATTAACGATCGATTTCGATGCGGCTAAAAAACCTGAGCGTAAATTGACTTCCATTGAAGGCGGATTACTTATTCAAGATCGAGATGCACATAGCTTAAAGGATGCAGAGGTAAAAGTTGCAACGAAACGTGAGCCTACTCCTGAAGAATGGAAAGCCATGGAACTTGGCTGGAAAATCGTAAAGCATGTAAAGTCGAATGCAATAGTGGTTAGTAACGGTCAAATGACCTTAGGTGTTGGCGCAGGTCAAATGAACCGTGTCGGTGCTGCAAAAATTGCTCTGGAACAAGCTGGGGAAAGAGCGACAGGAAGTGCATTGGCATCAGATGCTTTCTTCCCAATGGATGATACTGTAGAAGCGGCAGCAAAAGCGGGCGTCACGGCAATTATTCAGCCTGGTGGATCTGTAAAAGATCAAGATTCAATCAAGAAAGCTGATGAATATGGGATTGCAATGGTATTTACAGGAATTCGTCACTTTAAACATTAATCAAAAATAGAGGTGCGATAATGAATGTACTAGTAATTGGCCGGGGCGGCAGGGAGCATGCCATAGCCCGCAAATTATTTGAAAGCAAACGGGTTGGGACAGTTTTTGCAGCACCTGGAAATCCAGGTATGACAGATGTAGCGACTCTTGTTCCAATTGAAGAAAACAATCATGAGGAATTGGTTGCCTTCGCAAAAAAGAATGCAATTTCATTAACGGTGATTGGGCCCGAAACGCCATTGTTGAATGGACTTGCAGACGACTTTACGGATGCAGGCTTAAAGGTATTTGGCCCTAATGGCCGTGCTGCAGTCATTGAGGGAAGTAAATCCTTTGCTAAAGATTTAATGAAGAACTACAGCATTCCGACAGCGGAGTATGAAACATTTTCTGATTATGATTCTGCAAAGGCATATATCGAAAAAATGGGTGCCCCCATTGTCATAAAAGCGGATGGCTTGGCTGCAGGAAAAGGTGTCGTTGTTGCAATGACGATGGAAGAGGCGTTAGACGCCATCCATGATATGCTAGTCGGGGCAAAGTTCGGCGAAGCTTCTGCCAAAGTCGTTATTGAGGAATTTCTCGATGGCGAGGAATTCTCATTGATGGCATTCGTGAATGGGGAAAAAGTGTATCCGATGGTCATTGCTCAAGATCACAAGCGAGTTTTTGATGGAGATCAGGGTCCGAACACAGGTGGAATGGGTGCATACTCACCAGTGCCGCAAATTTCCGATGAAATGGTTCAGACTGCAGTCGAAACAATTCTTCAGCCTACAGTAAATGCGATGATTTCAGAAAATCGGCGTTTTACAGGTATATTATATGCCGGGTTGATTGCTACTGAAAAGGGCACAAAAGTCATTGAGTTCAATGCACGTTTTGGCGATCCGGAAACACAAGTTGTTTTACCACGCCTAAAAACCGATTTCGTAGATACGCTTGAAGCGGTTCTTTCTGGGGAGGATTTACAACTTGAATGGCATGAAGAAGCTGTTCTTGGAGTGGTCGTGGCAGCTGATGGATATCCAGGGGATTATAAGAAGGGTTCAATCATTAAAGGCTTGGAAAAGATTGATCCGAATGCCCATGTTTATCATGCTGGAACGGCTAAAAATGATGAGGGGAATTTCATCTCAAACGGCGGACGTGTACTTCTGGTTGCTGCAAAAGGGAATGATTTGGCCTCAGCCCAAGCTGAAGTATATAAAGAGTTGGGGCATATTGAGAAAGACGGCTTATTCTGGCGAACGGATATTGGATACCGTGCAATTTAATGCGATTTTTCATTATAATAAAAAGAAGCTGACTCTAAACGGAGTCAGCTTCTTCTTTAGAAAAAACTTAATATGAATTGGACTCTCTATCCTGTTTTGGTTCATTTTTCATTAAGGTTTGTCCATTTTCCATTGCATCCGTGAGGGGGCAATAGCGGAGAATGCCTTCGCCTATTTTCATTGCAGAAAGCATGACCACAATAATATAAGATTGGTTTTTCCAGGGTTTCTTTACCATTCTAGCCATTGCCCATGTTAGAAAGGTAAAACCACACGTAATTCGCATTAAGGCATTTATTATACTGATATTTTGTTTAAACTTCATATTTTGTCCATCCCTTCACAAAAATTTAACAATATTCTGGATAACGATACTGTTCTAATGAGGTAAGTATGTTACTATGAAATAAAATTGGATTGAAAATGGTTTTTTCATACATCTGTTTCTAAAAAATTATGGGGGAATGTTTATGCTTGAACAGCGCTATAGATGGAAAAATAAACATCTAAGAGAACATATAGATGTGCTGGATGGCAATAGGGCACCACACATTCTGCTTAAAAATACGACTTATTTAAATCAGGCTTTACGAAAATGGGTGAAAGCGAATATATGGATATATGATGATCGCATCATATATGTCGGCGATAAGCTTCCGGATAATATAGACCGCTGTGAAATGGTTGACTGCACAAACCAGTATTTAGTCCCGGGTTATATTGAGCCGCATTCACATCCTTCTCAATTATATAATCCCCTTTCTTTTTCACGTTATGCATCTCATTTTGGGACAACGACATTGATCAATGATAACTTGCCGTTTCTATTGCAGTTGGATAAAAAGAAAGCGTTTTCTCTTTTGAAAGAATTACGCAATATTCCTGTAACGATGTATTGGTGGAGCCGTTTTGACGGACAGACGGAATTGATCGATGAAGATACGGTATTTTCCCATAGGGCAGTTAAATCCTGGCTGGAGCATGATGCCGTATTACAGGGCGGGGAGCTGACAGGATGGCCGAAGCTTCTCGATGGGGATGACATGATGCTGCACTGGATTCAGGAAGCCAAGCGGATGAGGAAGAAAATAGAAGGACACTTTCCAGGTGCTTCAGAGAAGACCTTAGCAAAAATGACCCTGTTCGGCGCCGATTGTGATCATGAGGCAATGACAGGCGATGAAGTCATGGCGCGCTTGCTGCAAGGATATTATGTATCACTAAGACATTCTTCGATCCGGCCTGATCTTCCAAAGATGATAAAGGAAATTCATGAACTGGGCATCGATCATTATGACAAATTCTTTTATACGACAGATGGTTCGCCGCCGTCTTTTTATGAGGGTGGTCTCATAGACTGCTTGATCAAAATAGCGATAGAGCATGGCGTTCCGGTCATCGATGCTTACAATATGGCAACTATCAACATTGCACGATATTATAATATTGAATACCTTCATGGCAATATTGCCACTGGAAGGGTAGCGAACATTAACTTCCTGACCGATGTAAAGGAACCCGCACCGGTTTCAGTAATGGCAAAAGGGAAATGGGTGAAAAGGGATGGTGAAATCATTCCTGATTTACAGGAAATCGAATGGAGTGATTTTGATTTTAAACCACTTGATCTTGATTGGGATCTTAGTTTAAAGGAAGATTTTGAATTCTCCATGCCGTTTGGGATTGAATTGGTCAATAATGTAATTACGAAACCGTACTCCCTTTCCAATGATGTAGGGTATGAAGAGCTGAACTTCGAGGATGATGAATGCTTTTTCATGCTTATTGATCGGGAAGGGAAATGGCGCATCAATACAATATTAAAAGGGTTTGCGGATAAATTGTGTGGCTTTGCTGGCTCTTATACCAATACCGGTGATATCATACTAATCGGTAAAAGGAAAAAGGATATGCATTTGGCATTTAACCGGCTGAAGGAAATTGGCGGTGGAATCATTTTAACGGAACATGGAAAGGTGATCCATGAACTTCCTCTTAAACTAATGGGAGTCATGTCCACCAAAGAGGTTCCTGAATTGATAAAAGAAGAAAATGAATTGAAACATTTGCTGCGTGAGAGGGGATATCGCTTCGATGATCCTGTTTACACCCTTTCATTCTTTTCGACAACCCATCTGCCATATATAAGGCTAACCCAGCGAGGAGTATATGATGTCATGAATAAAACTATACTCTTTCCCACTATAATGCGTTAAAATATAAGAGAAGAAATGGCTAATAATTCAGAGGAGTGGAAAGATGAATTTAAAGAGAGTTCTTTTCATCGTTATTGCTATTTTACTGCTGGCAGGCTGTTCGGCGAAAGAGGATCCTGCATCGGATGACAGTAAGCCAAAAGATCCGGCTGTCATCAAAAATAGAGATGTGAAAAATGAATCTTCCAATGAGTTTCCACTTACAGGTATATCCACCGATGAAGGCAGTGAGCAAAGGGCTGTAGCAGTGATGATTAATAATCATCCGAAAGCACGCCCGCAATCGGGCCTCTCAGAAGCCGATATGGTCTACGAAATGCTCGCAGAAGGTGACATAACCAGATTTTTAGCTATCTTCCAAAGTGAAACGCCAAGCCGAATCGGTCCGATTCGGAGTGCAAGGGACTATTATATCGAATTGGCAAAAGGCCTGGATTGCATCTATGTGTGTCATGGGAATAGCCCCGAGGCAAAAACCATGCTGGACAAAGGGTATATTGATAACTTGAACGGATTATATTATGATGGTACTTTGTTTCATCGTTCGGCAGATAGAAAAGCACCGCACAATTCCTACATCTCTTTTGAGGATATCCAAAAAGGCGTGAAGGAAAAGGGATATGAGATGAATGGTGCACCGGAACCTTATACTTTCCTTTCAAAAGAAGAGGCGGCTGGCCTTCAAGGGGAACAGGCACTGAAAACCGAGATATCCTACGGATCAGACGAGTATGATGTAAAGTATGAATACGACGCCACGGAAGAGAAATATAAACGTTATTCGAATGGTGAGCAAACAGTCGAATATAAATCGAATAAACCTATTTTACTGGATAATATATTGATCATTGAGGCCACTCATCAAGTGATCGACGATAAAGGTCGCCGTAAAATCGACTTGAAAAGTGGTGGAAAAGGTTATTTACTTCAAAAAGGAACAGCGAATGAAGTAGAATGGGTTAATAAGGATGGTCGGATTATACCAGTGAAAAACGATAACGAAGTAGGGTTGATTCCAGGGAAAACTTGGATCAATATTATTCCGAATGAACCTGGTTTAGTAGGAGACGTCTCATTTTGATACCCATGAATTGAGGGGGAGTAACATGCAAATTGATAAGTTAAGAGGAAAAGAAACGGATCAGCTGTTTAAGTCGATCCTTTCCTTGCGTGATTTGGACGAATGTTATCGATTTTTTGATGATTTATGTACAGTTAATGAAATTTCATCGTTAGCACAGCGTCTTGAAGTAGCCCGGATGCTTGAAGAAGGTAAAACCTATCATAAAATCGAAACGGAAACAGGTGCAAGCACGGCTACGATTTCCAGGGTCAAACGCTGCTTGAATTACGGAAATGACGCTTATTCAATGGCTCTTAACCGTATTAAAGAAAACGTTGAGGAAACAACTGAATCTTAATGCATTCGATTTTTTATATGGTGAATCAGAAAAAGCCGAGGAATTCATTTCCCGGCTTTTTATTTTGAGTTTGGCCTTTCTTTTGTCAGCTGTCTTTTTGCCGTATCCGTGTTATATTGGTTTTTAGATTCAGAGGTTTCCATTTGGTAAACATTTTATCGATACTTCTCTTTTTTAATGAAAAATCTTAATGCTATAATGGTGTAATGGGAAGTGTGAATGGAGGATTATTATGTACGATTTTCGCGAGTGGAAACATGTTTTCAAACTCGATCCAAATAAAGAAATAAGTGATGAGGCTCTTGAAAAAGTCTGTGAATCCGGTACGGATGCAATCATGGTCGGGGGAACGGATGGAATCACGCTTGAGAATGTGCTTCATTTAATGGCACGGGTCAGACGATATACCGTCCCATGTGTAATGGAGATTTCTTCTGTTGAAACGGTGACGCCAGGGTTTGATTTATATTTCATTCCAAGTGTCCTGAATAGCACCAACCCGGATTGGATGATGAAACTGCATCAGCAAGCAGTCAAAGAATACGGATACCTTTTGAATTGGGATGAAATTTTCGTTGAAGGGTACTGTATTCTGAATGCCGAGTGTAAGGCTGCTCAATTGACGAAAGCCAATACCCAACTGGATATGGATGATGTGGGAGCATACGCGATGATGGCAGAAAAGATGTTCAACCTGCCGATTTTTTATCTGGAATACAGCGGTGATTATGGCGATATCCAGATGGTGGAAGCAGCCAAAGAGAGCTTGGAGAATACCGTACTTTTCTATGGCGGTGGGATAAAATCAGTTGAACAGGCCAAAGAGATGTCTAAGTTTGCGGATGTCATCGTTGTTGGCAATGTGATTTATGAAGATTTGAAAGCGGCACTTGCAACTGTTACGGCAGTTAATGAAAACATGAAATAAATATAGTATACTAAAACATAAAACGGAAACGAATGTTCGTATAGGTGGTGTGATAATGCAATATTTAGCGGAAAAATTACTAATAGGTTTGAATGAACAGCAACAAAAAGCAGTAAAGTCAACTGATGGCCCACTTTTAATCATGGCTGGGGCAGGAAGTGGAAAGACGCGTGTGCTGACTCACCGAATAGCTTACTTGATGGTCGAGAAGGAAATAGCACCTTGGAATATCCTTGCAATCACGTTCACTAACAAAGCTGCACGTGAAATGAAGGAGAGGATCCGTGCCATACTTGGCGGTGCGTCAGAGGATATCTGGATTTCGACCTTCCACTCGATGTGTGTCCGCATTTTACGAAGAGATATCGATCGTATCGGTTTTAATAGGAACTTTTCGATATTGGATACGACGGATCAGCAATCGGTCATTAAGCAAATCATGAAAGATCGTAATATGGATACAAAGAAATATGATTACCGGGCGATTTTGGGTAGCATCAGTTCAGCAAAAAATGAATTGGTCGGGCCGGAAGAGTACCAGAAGACAGCGTCGGATTACTTTACTAAGGTAACTGCCGATGTATATACGGAATACCAAAAACGGTTGAGGAAAAATTCAGCGCTCGATTTCGATGATTTGATCATGATGACGATTCAATTGTTTCAACTGGTACCGGAAGTACTTGAATACTATCAGCGCAAGTTTCAATACATTCATGTTGATGAGTACCAAGATACGAACAGGGCTCAATATATGCTTGTTAAACTACTTGCTTCACGTTTCCGTAATCTCTGCGTTGTCGGGGATTCTGATCAATCGATTTATCGCTGGCGCGGTGCGGATATTGCGAACATCCTTTCATTTGAAAAAGATTATCCGAATGCCAACATGATTTTCCTTGAACAGAATTACCGCTCGACGAAAAAGATTCTTGCAGCGGCGAATAAGGTCATCGATAACAATCAAAACCGGAAGCCGAAAAATCTTTGGACCGAGAATGCAGATGGTAATAAGCTATTCTATTACCGTGCAGACAATGAACAAGGGGAAGCGCAATTTGTAGCCGGAAAGATAAATGAGTTAGTTCGGGACGGCAGTAGGAAGTATTCCGATATAGCAATCCTTTACAGAACAAATGCACAATCACGTGTCATGGAGGAAGTTCTGCTTAAATCCAATATAAACTATGCTATAGTCGGGGGCACTAAGTTCTATGACCGTAAAGAGATTAAGGACTTGCTTGCCTATCTTCGCCTTATTGCGAATCCTGACGATGACATCAGTCTCCGCCGTGTAATCAATGTACCAAAACGCGGAATTGGTGCAACTTCAATGGACAAAGTGGCAGATTATGCAGATCAGTATGATGTTTCCATTTATAAAGCACTTGAATCCGTGGAAATGGTAGGGATTAGCGGGAAGGCTACCAAAGCGGCTAGGGAATTCCATACGCTGATCACTAACTATACAAATCAGCAGGAGTACTTATCCGTAACGGAACTGGTGGAGGAAGTCATTAAGAAAACCGGTTATCGTGAGATGCTGCAGGCAGAAAAAACGATTGAATCGCAAAGCCGGCTTGAAAATATAGATGAGTTTTTATCTGTTACGAAAGCATTCGAAAGTAACAGCGAGGACAAATCATTGGTCGGCTTTTTAACTGACCTGGCGTTGGTTGCCGATATAGACCAACTTGATGAGAACTCTGAAGAAGTTACTAATACTGTAACGTTGATGACCCTGCATTCAGCGAAGGGACTTGAATATCCGGTGGTCTTTTTATTGGGCCTTGAAGAAGGGGTTTTCCCTCACAGCCGCTCGCTCATGGATGAAGAGGAGATGGAAGAAGAACGCCGTCTGGCCTATGTGGGAATTACAAGGGCTGAAAATGAGCTATTCATAAGCAATGCCCAAATGCGGACATTGTATGGACGGACCAGTATGAATCCAGTTTCACGTTTCATCAGTGAAATACCAGAGGAACTCCTTGAAGATCTTAAACCAAAACCGGCTCCTAGAGCTAGGCAAACACCTTTCAGTTCTTCGAGAACTGGATCTCCTTCAACAGCTTCCACAAGAAAAGTTCCTGCCTTTGGTAGAGCCGTTTCTGCACCATCCGCAACCGGTGGTGAAGAGATCGGCTGGGCTGTCGGTGACCGTGCATCCCACAAAAAGTGGGGTATAGGAACCGTGGTGAGCGTAAAAGGGGAAGGCGAAGGGAAGGAACTGGATATCGCATTCCCAAGTCCAATCGGTATCAAACGCCTACTGGCTAAATTTGCACCAGTTGAAAAAGCTTAAGCTATTAATATGAATCTTACTGGTAAAGAATAGGGATATCTGACTTTAGACACCGCTCTTCTATAAGAAGTGCGGTGGAGTCTTCTTTAGAAAGGATTGAACGTATGGACTTACAAGCTGCTGAGAAGAAAGTTCTAGAACTGCAAACGTTATTGAACCAATACAGCTACGAATATTATGTGATGGACCAGCCATCAGTACCTGATGCTGAATATGATCGGATACTCCGTGAGCTTATCGAGTATGAGGAGAAATTCCCGGAACTGCAAACGCCTGATTCTCCGACACAACGGGTCGGTGGCGCCATTTTAGATATGTTTGAAAAAGTGGAGCATACCACACCGATGCTTAGTTTAAGCAATGCATTCAATGAAAGTGACTTACGGGATTTCGACAGAAAGGTCAGACAATCTGTAGGTGACGATTTTACCTATGTATGTGAATTGAAAATTGATGGACTTGCCGTCACTCTTCAATATGAGAATGGATATTTCGTAAGAGGGGCAACACGTGGAGATGGAACGATCGGTGAAGATATTACAGCAAACCTGAAAACGATCAAGTCGATTCCATTGAAGATGCGTGAGCCGGTTGCCATAGAAGTACGCGGTGAGGCATTCATGCCAAAAAAATCATTTGAAACTTTAAATAAGGCTAAGGAAGAACGTGGTGAGGAACCATTTGCAAACCCACGGAATGCAGCTGCTGGCTCGTTAAGGCAGCTTGACCCAAAACTTGCTGCGAAACGGAACTTGGATATTTTCCTTTATGCGATTGCCGATTTAGGAGAAACAGGGGTCCAATCCCACAGTGAAGGTCTGGATTTGTTGGATCGATTGGGGTTTAAGACGAATCGGGAAAGAAAAACATGCTTGAATATAGAGGAAGTACTAGCCTATATAGTAGAATGGACAGAACAACGTCCAAACTTAGCCTATGATATTGATGGAATTGTCGTAAAGGTGGATTCCCTTGAACAGCAGGATGAATTAGGTTTTACTGCAAAAAGTCCGCGTTGGGCCATCGCTTATAAATTCCCAGCTGAAGAAGTCATTACAACCCTACGGGATATCGAGCTGAATGTTGGACGTACGGGTGTATTAACCCCAACAGCTGTGTTGGATCCCGTTCGGGTAGCGGGTACGACTGTGCAGCGAGCATCTCTTCATAACGAAGACTTAATCCGTGAAAAGGACATTAGAATCGGAGATCAAGTGGTCGTGAAAAAAGCGGGCGATATCATTCCAGAGGTGGTCAATGTACTGGCAGAACGCCGTACAGGGGAAGAGGTCGAGTTTCAGATGCCGACTGAGTGCCCGGAATGCGGCAGTGAACTTGTTCGGCTGGATGGTGAGGTTGCTTTACGTTGCATCAACCCGAAGTGTCCTGCACAAATACGGGAAGGCTTGATTCACTTTGTATCCCGGACAGCTATGAACATAGACAGTCTTGGTGAAAAAGTGATTAGCTTGTTGTTTAAAGAGGAACTCATACAAGATGTGGCTGATATTTATAAGCTTACATATGATCAACTCATTGCATTGGAACGGATGGGGGATAAATCCGTCAATAAACTCCTTCAAGCAATCGAAGCTTCGAAAAGCAATTCGTTGGAAAAATTACTATTCGGGTTAGGCATTCGCCATGTTGGTTCGAAAGCGGCCAAGACACTTGCACGGGAGTTCGTGACGATGGAAGCCTTAAGCAAGGCGAGTCGTGAAGAATTAACATCCATTAATGAAATAGGGGATAAGATGGCCGATTCCATCGTAGCTTATTTTGAATTGGAAGAGGTCCATGCGCTATTGAACGAGTTGGAAGCAGCCGGTGTGAATCTTACTTTTAAAGGGCCAAGAGCTGTTCCTATTGAAGATATCGATTCCGCTTTTGCAGGTAAAACAGTCGTTTTAACGGGTAAATTGCATCAGCTAACACGTAATGAAGCAAAAGAAAAATTAGAGGCGCTAGGAGCTAACGTTGCTGGAAGTGTCAGCAAGAAAACCGATTTGGTCGTAGCTGGCGAAGATGCCGGTTCCAAACTGGAAAAAGCGGAAAGCCTAGGCATCATGGTATGGGATGAAGAGAGACTGATTGAGGAACTAAAAAAATAAGAGGTGTAGATATGAAGAAACACTCTATTTTGGGGATGATTCTTATACTGCTTCTTGCTGGATGTGCGCCTAGTTTTGAGGATAAGCAAGAGGTAGTTCAAGACTCCAAAGACAAAAAAGAGACGGCAATTATTCCGAAGTATAAAATTTCGGATGAATATTATCAAACGATCCTACCGTTTGAACCATCAAAAGCACGCGGTTTGGTCGTATCTAATTTAAATACCCGATATGATATTGAAGAATTCGAAAATGGATTGATGCGGTTGGCCCAAACCCAATTCGACCCGGAAGATTACCTGTTTCAAGAGGGGCAAATGCTTGATAGTGCAAAGATATCTTCCTGGCTGAACAGAAAGTATACCAAAAGTCAGTTGAAAGAAAAGGGTATGGATGCCTCAAAGAACGTTGGCTTGAATCCGGTTGACCCAGGTAAAGGTGACATTGATAAGCGAAATGAAGAAAATCCAATCTATCTTGCCCATATTCTAGAACATAATTACTTAGTCAAAACAAAAGATAATTCAGTGAGTCTAGGCGGGGTTGTAATAGGTCTTGCGCTGAATTCAGTGCATTACTATCAAAAAGAGGCATACGGTGCCACCTATGAACAGAAAATCGATAGTAAAAAGCTAAAGCAAGAAGGGGAGAAAATTGCTGCAGAAGTCTTAAAAAGACTGCGTAAAATGGACAAGCTGAAAAATGTCCCGATTACGATTGCCTTATTCGAGCAAAAGGAAAAGTCTTCAGTAGTCCCTGGGAATTTCATTGCCTATACCAACATTGATAAGAACTCTGACAATATTGGAAAATGGACAAACTTGGACGAAAAGTATTTCCTATTTCCTTCTGCTAGTGCAGAAAAAAAATATCGTGATGACGTCAAGACTTTCACGAACTTTAAAGAAGATGTCGAAGAATATTTCCCTAACTTTAACGGAGTCATCGGAAGGGCGTTCTATATGGATGATCAATTACAAAGTCTGAACATCGATATCCCTATTCAATTTTATGGGAACTCGGAAGCGATTGGTTTTACCCAATATGTTGCTGGGCTTGTAATGGAACGTTTCCCTAAATATATTGCCGTACAAGTATCCATTACCTCCGTAAATGGACCTGAAGCGCTCATTGTCCGTGAAGCAAATCAGGACGAACCAACCGTGCATATATATGAATGAAAAAAGATGAAGCTTAACGGCTTCATCTTTTTTTGCGGCAATCTCTGAAATCCACTCTTTCATTTAATTCCGGGAGGCGAATTTCAAAATAACCTTTAGCAAGGAACATAATAATAGTAAGTAAACCCTTCCATTTTAGGAAGCGAATACTTGAAAAAAGGAGAGCATTTGTCGAATTTTAAAGGTCTTCTTGTCATTTTCCCGGAAATTCCGGCAACTTCCCCATATTTCCCGGAAAATATCGCTTTTTCCTTGTGAAATAATTGAATTTCGACATTGTATCTCTTGTTGCTTTACTGTGTAATAGTTTGATATGATTTAAACGATGATTTTATGGAGAAAAGCGACGAATTTCAGTCGATTTGGATATTTTTTCGGAGGTGAAGAGAATGTCACGTATTTCTATGGAACAAGTTAAACACGTTGCCCATTTGGCTCGTTTGGCAATTACGGAAGAGGAAGCACAACAGTTTCAACATCAGCTTGACCAAATGATTTCATTTGCGGAGCAGTTGAATGAGCTTGATACGGATCAAGTAGACCCGACTTCTCACGTTTTGGATATGAAAAATGTAATGCGCGAAGATATTGCAAAACCAGGATTGCCAGTAGAAGAAGTAGTTAAAAATGCACCGGATAGCAAAGAAGGATATATCCGTGTACCATCTATAATTGAATAAGGAGGGACAATGATGTCGTTGTTCGAACAAAAGGTTTCTGAGCTTCATGAACGCTTACATAAGAAAGAGATCAGTGTCACTGATCTTGTTAACGAATCGTATGAGCGAATTGGACAGGTAGAGGACAAGGTAAAGGCATTTTTGACACTTGATGAAGAAAACGCCCGCAAGCAAGCAAGACGATTGGATGAACAATTGGTAAAAGGTGAGAACAAAGGCGCTTTGTTTGGTCTGCCAATCGGAGTGAAAGATAATATTGTCACTAAAAATTTACGGACGACTTGCGCGAGTAAAATCTTGGAGAACTTTGATCCGATTTATGATGCAACCGCCGTTCAAAAGTTGCAGCAGGCAAAAACGGTTACGATCGGGAAATTGAATATGGATGAATTTGCAATGGGTTCTTCTAATGAGAACTCCGCATTTCAGGCGACACGCAATCCCTGGAATACGGATTATGTACCAGGCGGTTCTTCGGGTGGTTCAGCTGCCTCTGTCGCTTCCGGTGAAGTCCTATTCTCTTTAGGTTCCGATACGGGTGGATCAATCCGCCAACCAGCGGCATATTGTGGAGTTGTCGGCTTAAAACCTACATATGGACGGGTTTCCCGATTCGGACTTGTGGCTTTTGCTTCTTCTCTTGACCAAATTGGACCGGTTACAAGAACGGTCGAAGATAACGCCTATTTGCTTGAAGCGATTTCAGGTGTAGATCCAATGGATTCGACCTCTGCTAATATTGACGTACCGAATTTTGTTAATTCATTAACAGGCGATGTAAGAGGATTGAAAATAGCGGTACCTAAAGAATATCTTGGTGAAGGCGTTGGCGAAGAAGCACGTAATTCCGTACTTGAAGCATTAAAGGTATTAGAAGGACTTGGGGCTGAATGGGAAGAGGTTTCCTTGCCACATTCCAAATATGCTTTAGCTGCATATTATCTGCTTTCTTCATCTGAAGCTTCAGCTAACCTTTCACGTTTTGATGGAGTGCGTTTCGGCCATCGTACAGATAATGCAGAAACTCTTATAGAAATGTATAAGCAAACTCGTGCAGAAGGATTCGGTGACGAAGTGAAACGCCGTATCATGCTTGGAACTTTCTCCTTAAGTTCCGGATATTATGATGCATATTATAAAAAGGCTCAAAAAGTACGTACTTTAATCAAAAAAGACTTTGAAGATGTCTTTGAAAAATATGATGTCATCGTTGGGCCGACGACACCTACGCCTGCATTTAAAATTGGTGAAAAAGTCGACGATCCATTAACGATGTATGCGAATGATATCCTAACGATTCCAGTCAATCTTGCTGGCGTACCGGGTATATCCGTGCCATGTGGATTCGCAGCGAATGGGCTTCCGCTTGGACTGCAAATGATTGGAAAGCATTTTGATGAAAGTACGATTTACCGCGCGGCTCACGCATTTGAGCAAGCAACAGATTTTCATAAACAATTTCCTAAGCTGTAAGGGGTGAAAAAAATGGACTTTGAAACGGTAATTGGTCTAGAAGTACACGTAGAATTAAAAACGGATTCTAAAATTTTCTCAGCGAGCCCGAATCATTTTGGTGCCGCTCCAAATAGTAACACGACTGTAATTGACCTAGGCTACCCAGGCGTATTGCCTGTCGTCAATAAAAAGGCTGTTGATTTTGCAATGAAGGCTGCAATTGCTCTGAATTGCGAAGTGGCGGAAATTACGAAATTCGACCGAAAAAACTATTTTTACCCGGACAATCCTAAAGCATACCAAATTTCACAGTTCGATCAACCGATCGGTGAGCATGGTTGGATTGAAATTGAAGTCGATGGCAAGAAAAAGAAAATCGGTATTACCCGCATTCATATGGAAGAGGATGCTGGAAAGCTGACACATAAAGGGAACTATTCACTTTGTGATTATAACCGCCAAGGTACCCCTCTTGTTGAAATCGTATCCGAACCGGATATCACTTCCCCTGAAGAAGCATATGCTTATTTGGAAAAGTTGAAATCCATCATTCAATACACAGGCGTTTCCGATTGTAAAATGGAAGAAGGCTCACTTCGCTGTGATGCTAATATTTCCTTGAAACCTGTCGGGCAAAAAGAATTCGGAACGAAAACTGAATTGAAAAACTTGAACTCATTCAACTTCGTTCGCAAAGGATTGGAGCATGAAGAGATCCGACAAGCGGAAATCTTGAATGAAGGCGGGATAATCGAACAGGAGACCCGCCGGTTTGACGATGCTACAGGCAGAACGGTACTAATGCGAATTAAGGAAGGTTCCGATGATTACCGTTACTTCCCGGAGCCAGACTTATTGACAATCCATATCGATGAAGAATGGAAAGCACGCATTGCTGCTGAGATTCCAGAACTTCCGGATGCCCGGAAAAAACGTTATGTCGAGGAATTTGGCTTACCGGAATATGATGCCGCCGTTTTAACGGTAACGAAAGAAAGTGCTGATTTCTTTGAAGCGACAGTAGCTTCAGGAGCGGATGCAAAACTAGCATCAAATTGGATCATGGGTGAGGTTTCTGCTTTCTTGAATGCAGAAGGAAAAGAGCTGCATGATGTCAAATTGACTGCTGAATCGTTGGCAGGAATGATTAAGCTGATTGAAGATGGTACAATTTCTTCTAAAATCGCTAAAAAAGTTTTCAAAGAATTGATTGAAAACGGTGGGGACGCTGAAACGATCGTCAAGGAGAAGGGACTAGTCCAAATTTCCGATGAAGGCGCGTTGCGTACGGCTGTTGAAGAAGCGTTGAATAATAACCCGCAATCAATTGAAGATTTTAAAGCCGGGAAACAAAAAGCAATCGGCTTCCTTGTCGGGCAAATTATGAAAGCGACAAAAGGACAGGCTAATCCACAGCTTGTTAATAAAATTTTGGTTGAAGAAATCAATAAACGTTAATATTGACCGTATCACTTTTTTAAGGTGGTACGGTTTTCTCATGATTAAGGAAAGCAAAAATGAGAAAAATAATCGGAATTTCAAGCGGGAAAAAAATTTTGATTTTTTCGGAGTTATCTGTAGGGGTAACTCCTTTTTGTGTCGTCTATTACATGGATGCATAGCAGGAAAGGAGGAAGAGAAGTGACGGATGAGTTAGTTGAGAAGGTCAGGGCTGGGAATGATCATGCATTCCGATTGTTGATTGAAACGTATAAACAGACGATTTATAGAACCGTCTATTCCGTCTTAAGAAATCAAAAGGATGCAGAAGATGTTACCCAGGAAGTCTTTATCAAAATCTATACTTCTCTTCCTCAATATAACAATCAAGGGTTCAAAACTTGGATTACCCGTATTGCGGTCAATCATGCAATAGATCTAAAGCGAAAAAGGGTACGTCAAAAGGAAGAACCGCATGAGGAACGTTCATCGGAAGCTAATTTGGGCTTAACTGATGATGTCGAGGCAGTATACTTTCGGAATGAAAGGCGAAAGCAAGTATTACGGAAGCTGAATGACCTTCCGGAGGGGTATCGGGACGTTGTATATGGCTATTACATAAAGGAAAAGACATTCAAGCAAATTGCGGAGGAACAGCAGATTCAAGTTAAATCTGTGGAGGTAAAGCTATATCGGGCAAGAAATTGGATGAGAAAACATTGGAAAGAGGAGGATTTTTCATGAATCATGTTCCTGAAACAGGATGGGTTGCATATTTGGCAGATGAAATACCAGAGTCTCTAAAAATAGAATATGAAAATCATCTATACTCCTGTGACAAGTGTTTGTCCGCCTATTTGGAGGCAATGGAAAAAGAAGAATCCAGTCTGGAAATTGAAGGATTTGATATTGCCGGTCCTGTCATGGACTCGATTAGCCGATTGAAAGGCGGGTATGTTGAAGAGGATAAGCAACTCCGAAAAGAGAATTCACTCCGGACGATCACAAGACATTACCTGATTGCGGCCGGGTTTACGATCCTATTAATGGCAGGTGGAGTATTTCAATCATTTACAGAATACGTGGATTCTATGGAATCCAGAAGTGTAAAGGAAACTCAGTCCTTAACCGATGGGATTATTGATAAAACATTTAATTGGATGGACTCTATTGAAAAGAAAAATAAGGAGGGGTTTAGGAATGAATAAAAGTCCAGTAATAGCTTTTTTATTATCGTTTCTGCCAGGTTTCGGACATTTTTACCTGGGAAGGAAATATAAAGGGTTATTTTATTTTCTTGCTACGGCCGGATTGGGGCTTGGAGGTCTTTTTCTTTCATTGATCAGTCATGCGGATGCATTTCTAGCTTTATCCATTATTGGAATGGTGTTTTATTTCATAAGTATATTTGATTTGGTGGTCACCTCACTAATGAACCCCAAAAATGAAGCGGACTTAGAGGGAATGGTAGAACAGCCGGAAGCGGAAAGATTCTATGTAATCATCCTTTCATTTGTTCCAGGATTAGGGCATTTTCAACTGGGCCTCATGAATCGGGGACTCATTTTTCTAATCGGCTTTTTAGGCATGGGCACTATGGTGATATTCATCAGTGTGATGACACAAATGGAAGGTTTGTTAATATTCATGGCTCTTTTGCCTGTTATCTGGATTTACAGCTTTTTTGATTCGGTTCAACAGCTGAATAAAAAGCAAAGAGGTGAGAAGCTTATTGATCGGTCCGTTTTGGAAGATTTCGAAGAGAGACGGGAATCCGGGAAGAAGAGTAAATCGGTCGCGACTTTATTCGCTATATTCCCTGGTGCGGGTCACTTATATTTGGGGCTGCAAAAACGGGGGATACAATTGATGGCCGGTTTTTTATTCGCCATTTACATACTGGATTTACTCCGTTTAGGTTTCTTCTTTTTCCTTATACCGATCATCTGGTTTTATAGTTTTTTTGATGGATTGCAAAAAGCCTCGAAAATGGAGGAGGGTCCTGTTGAAGATACGCCCATCATTTCGGGAATCGTAAATCACCAAAAATGGGTAGGGTTTGGGTTGGTGGGACTTGGAATCTATTTTTTTGCTAGTAATATAATCGTCCCGGCCCTTGCCCCTCATTTAGATGAATGGATTGGGAGAAACCTGGAATATTGGTTCAAAGATTATTTTCAAAAAGGACTGGTATGCATCCTTCTAATAGGTGGGGGAATCAAATTGCTTTCGGGAAGTAAAAAAGGGAGAGTTAAGGAGGGGACAAAATGAGAACATGGAGAGTCGGAACGATTTCAATGGGAATCTCTCTGGTTAGTCTAGGTTTGGTTTTACTGGTTTCTCAAATTGCGGATATGAATTTGACGACGATTTTGCTATCTTGGTGGCCGTTGCTGTTCATTATCTTGGGTATGGAGATTCTCTTCTATATTTATTTTTCCAGAAAAGAAAGTTCCTTTGTAAAGTATGATATTCTTAGTGTTTTTTTTGTGGGGCTGCTTGGAACGACGGGGATTGCTTTAATTCTGCTAACATCAAGCGGATTGATGGATCAAGTTAGGGCAGCCGTGAATAGTGAAGAAAAAACGGTCAATTTGCCTGGTTTCAATGAAAAGGCCGGGAAAGACATAGAGAGAGTTGTCCTGGATACCGGCTCATACCCATTGACGATCGAAAGTGGTGCGGATGAGGAAGTTTCCATTTTTGGAACTTATGATGAGCGGGTAATGGAAGATGGTGATTCTTTGTTGAAGAAAGCGGAAGACTATTTAATGATTGAGAGAAATGGTGATACGCTTTATATAAGCTTCAAGGATTTGCCGAAAAAAAATGGATTTTTGGACAATGGTACAATGAATCTTAAGGCCACTCTTATAATTCCTGCTGACTTGGCAGCAGAGATAGACGGACAAAGTACCGATCTTGTGGTGAAGCCTAGAAGGCTTTTGAATGATTGGAATGTGAAGGATAGCGGGAATCTTAGCGTATGCCTACAGGGCAATAGTGATATCAAGATAGATGCTAGAGGGGTTGAGGAACTTGAAGGACCTGAGGATATCTGGAAGGTGACGGAAGTGAATGAAGAAGAAACAGGTGAAGAAGGCATTGTAAAAAAGAATGGGATATTCAATACTGGAAAAGGGAAGCATACTTTGACGGTCACCGATACATTTAACGTAAATGTTCAATATCAATGATTGAAATCATTTACTAGAATAAAATTGTAAAAAGCATTATAATTTCCCTGATAAGATTTCTAGTAAAGTGGATATAAAGATATGGACCGAAAAAGCGGTCCTCTTTTTTTCGAATATTGCTTTTCATGTAATGAAGGATTAAGATGTAAATTATGGAATTAATATGTATAAGGATGATGGGAAATGAAGAGAGCAAGGTTGATTTACAACCCGACTTCGGGCCGGGAAGCCATTAAGAAGAGCCTGCCAGGTGTGCTAGCAAAACTTGAAGAAGCTGGTTATGAAGCTTCTGCACATGCGACTACCGGTGCTGGGGATGCGACGAAAGCGGCTAAAATTGCGATTGAACGAGGCTATGATATTGTCATTGCAGCAGGAGGCGACGGAACGATTTATGAGGTTGTTAATGGACTGGCCACTGCAGAGAAACGTCCGAAACTAGGAATCATTCCGACGGGAACGACAAATGATTTCGCGCGGGCACTGCATTTACCGAAGTCAATCGAAGGGGCAGCCGAAATTATTGCCGGAGGGCATACGATGCCGATCGATATTGGTAAAATGAACGATAGGTACTTCATCAATATTGCTGGTGGGGGCCGATTGACTGAATTGACTTACGACGTGCCGATCAAGCTGAAAACCATGCTTGGGCAGCTAGCGTACTATATTAAAGGAATTGAAATGCTTCCTTCAATTAAACCGACGGAAGTCTCTATTGAATATGATGGAAAGCTTTTTGAAGGAGAGATCATGCTTTTCTTGGTGGCTAACACGAATTCAGTCGGCGGCTTCGAGAAACTGGCTCCTGACGCCTCTCTGAATGATGGTATGTTCACGTTGCTCATTTTAAAAAAGGCCAACCTTGCTGATATTGTGCGTGTCGCAACATTGGCAATGCGCGGTGAACATATCCATGATAAAAACGTCATTTATGAAAAAGCCAATCGAATTAAAGTACAGGCCAAAAAGGATATGATGCTTAATTTGGATGGGGAATTTGGCGGGATGGCCCCAGCTGAATTCGTAAATCAGTACCGCCATTTTGATGTATTCATCCCACAAGGAATACTGCCGGACGATCCGGCAAAATAGGGTGAAAAGGCCACTGAATCTGGTGGCCTTTTCAACTTTAATTAAGCAAGGAGAATGTGAGAACATGTATATCAGGAAAGCGACACCGGAAGATGCGGACAAGGCAGCAATATTGACCCGGTTAGCGATTAAAGAAATTGCAGAGGTATTGACAGGTGAAACGGAAGAAGAAAGAATACTTTACGTTCTTGCCGATTTGTTCAGGAAAAGCGGAAATCGGATTAGCTATGAAAATACGTTCGTAAGTGAACATGATGGACAAGTATCGGGATTGATCATTGCCTACCATGGCAAGGATGCCGAGAGCTTGGATGAACCGATAGTGAAACGATTAAGGACGAAAATGAAAGATCCAAGCGTTACGCTTGATAAGGAAGCAGAAATGAAAGACTTTTATTTGGATACATTATGCGTTGACCCGAATTTTCAAGGAAAAGGGATTGGTAGTGCACTGATTCAATATGTTGAGGGGTACGCTAAACAGAAGGGGTATCCAAGGGTTTCTTTAGTCGTTGAAAATGAAAATGAAGGGGCGAATCGTCTCTATAGCAGATTAGGATATAAAGAAATGAAAACCATTACGATTAGCGGCCATGAATTTGGCTATATGGTAAAAGAAATAGAAGAACCTCCTGTTTAACAGGGGGTCCTTTTTCGGTGTTTTTTAAAATTGGCGCTTGTTGCAACTACATTTGCTGGCCATTCATGGCGGCCCAATCGGCGTAAACTCCGGTACCATTACAGCCTGGACAGTCGTGTATATCGGAAAAATGATATTCCGTCGGTACGAAGGAGCTGTATCCTCGTCCGTAACAATCCGGACAGAAGCCTTTTTCCTCCATGCTTGCTCGATGTTTTTCTAGCCTTGTAGCGTTCCAGGCTGATATAGAGTTAAATAAACTCATTTCCTCACCTCGTTTATTTTTCCTTATTTTTCTTTTTTTGTTGAACTTTTATACATGGAACTATGAAAAATCGTAATTCCTTCCCCTATATTTTTATGAAAACTAAGGTAAATTGGTGAGTGGTTTTGTGGCAAGGGCTCGATTGTGGTAAAATACAGGCTAGCATAAAAAAGAAAAGAGAAGATGATATGAAAAAAACAGCACCTGTTGCTAAAAACGATATTATAGAGGTTTTATTTGAAGATTTAACACACGAAGGAGCTGGAGTGGCTAAAGTCGATGGCTATCCTATCTTTGTTCAGAACGCCCTTCCTGGTGAAAAGGCAAAAATTAAAGTGATGAAGGCTAATAAAGGTTATGGCTTCGGACGCTTAATGGAGATTATAGAAAATAGTCCATACCGGGTTGAGGTCACTACTGAAGACTTCCATAAATACGGTGGATGTCAGCTGCAACATATGAGCTATGAAGGACAGTTGGAATTCAAGGAAAAGCAAGTACGTGATGTGATGACACGCATCGGGAAACTTGAGGATGTGAAGGTTCACCCAATCATCGGGATGGAGAATCCAACTCATTATCGCAATAAAGCTCAAGTGCCTGTTGGTGAAAAGGATGGCAGGCTAATAGCTGGATTCTTCAAACCGCGGACACATGAAATTGTTGAAACGAAAGAAAGCATTATCCAAAATCAAGCGATCAGTGAAGCCGTTCAAGTTGTTAAAGAGATTTTCAGTAAACTTGGTATCCCTGCTTATAATGAGGAGGCACATAAAGGTGTATTGCGGCACATCATGGCCCGTTATGGCAAGCAAACAGGGGAATTGATGATTGTTCTTGTTACAAGAACAAATAGTATCCCTTTCATCGAAACTATCGTAAAGGAAGTCGTTGAACGTCTTCCACAAGTGAAATCCATCGTTCAAAACGTGAATTCCAAGAAAACGAATGTTATCTTAGGCGATAAAATGACTTTATTGTGGGGCGACGAAGTGATCCATGATATGATCGGTGATGTTAAATTTGCGATTTCAGCAAAATCATTTTACCAAATCAATCCAGATCAAACGAAAGTCCTTTATGATAAAGCCCTTGACTATGCAGGGCTAACGGGTGAAGAGACGGTGATAGATGCCTATTGCGGCATAGGAACCATTTCTTTATTCTTAGCTAAAAAAGCGAAAAAAGTAATCGGTGTCGAAGTAGTGGAAGAAGCGATAGAAGACGCACGCCGCAACGCTGAATTGAATGAAATCTCAAATGCCGAATTCATTGTTGGCGATGCAGGCAACGTTATTGCTGAATGGTATCAAAAGGGCAACACTGCTGATGTCATCGTAGTGGATCCTCCTCGCAAAGGTTGTGAAGAATCCCTTCTAAATACGATCATCGAGATGAAACCGAATAAAGTCGTATACGTGTCATGCAACCCAGGCACTTTGGCTCGTGATCTTCATATCTTGGAAGAAGGCGGATATAAAGCAATCGATATCCAACCTGTTGATATGTTCCCAATGACGACACATGTTGAAAATGTAGTGTTATTAGAGTTGAAATAATGAGAAAGAGTCCGGTCACTCATGACCGGGCTCCTTTTTAAAGTGGAGGATATGTTTTTTTTACATGTATATTCTTGACTCCCTAACTTGGACATATATTAGGATTATCAAAAGGGCGGCAGGTGATTTTATTAATTTTCAAAAAGCGGTGGCTGTAAGTGTTGGAAGCTTTATGATGGGTATTGGAATCAATGGTTTTTTAGTTCCTCATCATTTAATAGATGGCGGAGTTATTGGAATTGCACTCATCCTTCATTATTTCTATGGTTTTCAAACGGGGCTATCGATGTTGATCCTTAGCATTCCCCTATTTTTATATGCCTGGCATTATGAACGGCCCTTTTTCTACAGCAGCATTCACGGATTATTATTGACATCCCTTTTTATGGATTGGCTCAATCCATTGAAAAAGGTCTTTTCCATTTCGATACTAGCTAGCTCTTTGATTGGCGGTGCCATCATCGGGGTGGCCATAGGGCTCATGCTTCGATATGAGACTAGCAGCGGAGGAACGGATATGTTAGCCAAAATCATTTCCAAATCTACCTCTATAGACATTGCTTTAGCCATTATCCTCATAGATACATTAATCATTTCCGCCGCCGCCTTCACCTTAGATATAGAAATTTTCCTTTTTTCATGTGTGACGATCTTCACCATTGGGCTAATCACCTCTCTTATGAAAGTGAGGAAATCAATACGGTAATCAGTTTCTTAAAATATGGGCTACGTTATCTATTGCCTTTTGCAGTTTTTCGCTATTTTTGCTATACATCTCTTTAGCTTCGTTTGATTCAGTTCCTAGGGCAAATAATTCTAAGTCTGCTTGGCATTTTTTCAAGGTTGCGAGCATTAAAGGTTTTTCTAGAGGAGATGGCACTTTAATTTTATCATCAAAAAGGTCCAGGTTTAATTCTCCATTAGAGTTTGCTTGTCCGAGAAAGACATTCTCGATGGTTACACCTAACTTATCCAGTTCAGTTTTCAGCCAATTTCGGTTTAGGCCAATCGTGGATAGGGGTTCATCTAGAATTTGACCATCCATTATAACAGTCTGAGCCTCCTTGACAGAAGCAACTGTCATTTTTAAATCTTTTGCCGTTAGAGGTTGGTCTTCTTTCTTTAACAGTACGGAAAAATCACCGTTAGCCTCTAATAAGGCAAACTCGACTGTTGATATATCAAAGACATCCTTACTTCGGAGTAACCACAATAATTCATCGGTTGTATACTTTTCCTTTTTTAAATTGTCCTCCATGACTTTTCCATCTTTAATAAAAATTGTTGCTTTCCCTTCGACTAAATCACGAACAATTTTGCTTTTCATGGAAAGTAATCCTGCAATGAAAGGAGCAAATGCAAAAACGAGAATGGAAAGAACACCGTGAACAATATTTCCTTCAACCTTTGTGGCTAACTCTGCGCCAACGTTCCCGATGGTTATGCCAGTGACGTACTCAAAAAAGGAAAGCTGAGATATTTGTTTTTTACCTAACCATTTTGTGATTAAAAAAAGAACAATTAAGAAAAATAGTGACCGTAAAACGATTTCTAACCATTCAGGCATTACTTAGCACCCCCTGCAATTCATAGGTATTTAAAACCCCTTATATTGTGGTTCTTCCCGTTCTAACTCACCCACTCGCTTTTGTACATCCTTCAGTATTTCATTCACCACCAGCATCGTTTCATGCAAGGTGCGTTTAGATTCATCATCTTGAGTCCGGAGTGCTAGGCTGGATAAGCCTGCCTCAACTCCTTTTAGGCTAGAGACACATTGTTTTACATCAGAAGCTATCGTCATGGAGCATCCTCCTTATCCTTTAGGTCTAAAAATAATGGCTCCGATCATACCAAAAATGATGGCAGCTGATATCCCGGCACTGGTTACTTCGAACATGCCAGATACAACACCGATCAAGCCATGCTTTTCCGCTTCGGCTAACGCTCCGTGTACAAGGGAATTTCCAAAACTGGTAATGGGCACTGTCGCTCCTGCACCCGCAAAATCAATGAAAGGTTCATATAATCCAAAACCATCCAAAAGCGCTCCCGTAACAACAAAAGTACATAAAGTATGGGCAGGCGTGAGTTTAAATACATCAAACATTATCTGCCCGATTACACAAATGGAGCCCCCGACTACAAAAGCCCAAAAGTAAATCATAATTGTGGTTCACCGCCATATTCAATTGATACGGCATGGGCAATGCATGGAATCGTCTCACTTTGTTGAAAGGAAAGGGGAGATAACAAGGCACCGGTAGCCACGACGAGCATTCGTTTTATTTCACCCTTTTTCATGCGATTTAATAAATGACCATACACAACGGTTGCGGAACATCCAGGTCCGCTCGCTCCAGATAGGACCGGTTGATCATTCTTGTATATCATTAAACCGCAATCTTTATATTGATTTTCCTCAATGGGAGTTCCATGTTTTTTAAATAATTCCAATGAAACTTCATGTCCAATTTTTCCTAAATCCCCGGTCACTATTAAATCATAATAAGATGGGGAGAGGTTCCGTTCTCTTAAATGGGCTTCAATCGTATCCACAGCAGCCGGGGCCATGGCACCTCCCATATTGAAAGGGTCAGTCAATCCCATGTCGATGACACGGCCTATCGTAGCTGAAGTGACTCTTGGGCCTTCCCCGGCACTGCTTAATAAAGCCACACCTGCCCCCGTAACGGTCCATTGGGCTGTTGGAGGTTTTTGCCCACCGTATTCAGTTGGGTAGCGAAATTGCTTTTCAACTGCTGTGTTATGACTTGATGCTCCTGTCAATAAGTAATCTGCCCCTTTGGTATTGACAAGGTATGCTCCGAGAGCCAGTCCTTCCATAGAGGTTGAGCAAGCTCCAAATAAGCCGAGATAAGGTGTTCCCAATGTTCGACAGGCAAAACTCGTAGGGGTTATTTGATTGATAAGGTCGCCTCCGAGGAAAAATTGGATTTGTTCCTTTTGAAGACCCGCCTTTTCGATTGCTTTTGTACTCGCTTCTTCTATGAGGACTTTGTGAGCCTTTTCATAGGAATCTTGATTTAGCCATAAATCCGAATGAAGTAGATCGAAATCATCAGCAAGCAAACCGTTTGCTTCAAATGGACCACCAACGGTTCCGGTTGAGATGATGACAGGATTTTGATCAAACACCCATGTGCGATGTCCCGTAAGCATTATAAACCACCCCATTGTATGAGTATTGTTTTTATCATTGCTACGATAAAAGCGGAAAATACACCGAATAAGATAACGGATCCAGCCAATTTGAACATATTGCCGCCGACTCCTAAAACGAAACCTTCCGTCCGGTGTTCAATCGCTGCCGATATAACGGCATTACCGAATCCCGTAAGCGGCACAGCAGAACCAGCACCGCCAAATTGGGCGATTCTGTCATACACCCCAAATCCGGTGAGAAGCATGGCGACGAAAATTAATGTGCCTGCAGTTGGGTTTCCAGCTGTCTGGTCCGTGAAGTCAAAGTAATGGATATAAAAGTTCGAAATGACCTGTCCGATCAGGCAAATTATACCGCCAGTCATAAATGCTTTTACGCAATTCAGTAGTATTGGCCTTTTGGTTTCCAGTTGGTTTTGAAGTTGCTGATATTCCTGTTGGACAGGTGTCAGTTTTTTCTTTTTATTATTTGACATCCTCGTATCACTTCTTTCATTTGTTACGTTTTTTCATTCAATAAGGCTTTTATCCTTTTGAATTCCCTATTTAAGGAGTCCATTTTAGTATGGTCTTTCTCAAGTTCCTGCTCCAGCTGCTCCAGTTCTATAAACATCTTTTGATCTGTCGAGATCAGGATTTTATAATCAGGAAACATGTCTTCCAGTTCTGTTTGCGATTTCTTTTCAATCTTTTTTAAGCGTAGTCGATCGAAGTTTTCCACTTTAATGGCCACTAGCAGTTCCTTATTGGAATTCACGGCTTTTACATCCGCGACTTCGTCCTGGTTCATTAGCTTATTTTTAGCTTGATTGGCTGCCGTTTGGTTAATTGGCTTGTTGGTATGTACTTTGGATATATTCAAGTCCCGATCCTTATTACTATCTTTTTGACTGGAATTTGCCGAACATCCTGTCATAAGCAAAACGATTAATATGAAAAAAAAAGGAATGAAACAGTTTAGCTTGTATGGCAAGGTACCGTCTCCTTATAGATGGATTAAAGATATAAAAAAGGTTGGTTGCCTCAACCAACCTTTTTATATGATTTCTTATTGCTTATATTGTGGTTCTTCTTGCTCAATCTGATCAATTCGGGGAGAAACGCTGTCAACAATCGATTGTGTTTGTTGAGCAGCTTGTTGATAAAGTTGTTTTGCTTGCTCGTTGTCTGTTGAAAGGGCAAAGGTCTCGAAGCTTGCTTGAGCACTTTTTAGTCCAGCTAAAGTCGTCTTAACATCACTAATTACTGTCATGGTGTTACCTCCTTGGTTTTCCACTGCCTTTTTAGAGTAAGGAAAAAATGATTAAATATACCTTCCAAATTTCTCAAGGTTTTTTTAATACCTTCTTTTCATTAATCAAACGTTTGATTAATGAAAAGAAGGCATATGGGGTACGATAGCGGTAGGTTTTTTCTCTACTGAAAATGGATTGTTTACAGGAGGGAGATGGCATTTGCTCGGAGTTCAATCATTTGGATTAGTGGTGCTGTGCATATGGGGCTTTTCATTGACAAGGTTTCATCTTTAAAGTTGTAAATGTTTGGGTGCCTATAAGATCAACTGTTGAAGAAGAAGAAACATACCTCACCGGAGTTCATCAAGGTGGATGGCTACTTTGAGCAGGACGAAGAATTGACAAGGTAAGGTCTATAATTATATTAATGGTAGAATCAATTAAGAGGTGAATTTTAAATGGGAGCATGTAATCTTAACCATTCGCAGCAAGATGTCAGGCAGAAATTTGAGAGTCAAAAGGCATTTTTACCAACCGCATTGAGTCAAGCAATAGATTGTTATCTGGAAAAAGGGAATTCACAGGAAACATTGAATGAACTTTTTCATCTATTGAAGAAGTATGACTTGTCTACTCAGGAGGAAAAGGAATCAAGAAATGAAAAATTGAAACAGGTCATGTTGTAATCGAGAAAGAACGGGAGCGCAAGGGATGGCTCACGTTCTTTTTTTGTTTTTTCATTATGGAATATATTTTTTTTAACTTTAGGAGGGCTTACATTATTTAAGGGATTTTTGTGATACTATCTCATGAACTATTGTTGTGGGCCACTACTTAGATAACATTGAAGGATTTGAGGGTAGGAAAGCAGCCGCAGGGATGTAGCTGACTCCTATTTTTTTTATTGGGAGCATCAATTTAAAGAAGAGAGCAGGGCTCAGCCATTTAATATGGCGGTCATCAATTGAAGATTCTTGGAAACAAGGCTCGTCGTTGACAGCTTACAGATAGTCCACATTTAAATGGGTTCCTGACAACGCTGGAGGTCGGCCAAAAAGAGGCTGAAAAGGGCTTATCAGGCGGTATGAAACGGAAACCTAATATCGCGTTAGGTACGTGCCCCTGATATCCTTTTGATGGACGAACCAACCGTGGGCATCGATCTTCATTCCAAACTCGAAATTAATCAATATGTAAAAATACTGGAAAGGCAAGGGAAAACAATTGTGTATATTTCACATGATATGAGTGAAATCGTAAAGCTCTGTGAACGATGGTGTTCTTCAAAATGGTGTGTTTAAATTCAGGGTACACTTAAGGGAGCAGCTGAAAGTTTTTTTGGTAAAGTGGATATTATAACATTTGTAGGCAGAATTTGTTATAAGGGCTGTTAAGGGAGACCAAGGATGGTTTTAAGGAGTGATTAATCAGTTAAAGTACGCCAGACAAGGGTTTGGTGGTCCTTTAAAATTTAATCAATCGTTTGATTAAATTCATTTATTGGAATTACTGATTATCAAACCCTTCCGATAAAAGATACAAAAAGCAGGGCCCATAATGAGCTCCTGCTTTTTGTATTAAAAGCCATCCTCTGTTGCGGTGAAGGGAATGTTTAGGTTTCTTTCGACGGCACGAAGTCTTTGATTTAGTCGGTTCAGCCTATTCGAATGGCGTTGATCAGTTTGACTTAGCCTGGTTATTTCCTGGTTAACACGGTTCAATTCTCGATTTATCCGTGTGATTTCTTGGTTCTGCCGAGTGAGTTCCCTCGTTTGACGCTCATTTTGACGCTCAAGTTCTCGGACTCTTCGTTCAAGTTGTTGAGGCTCCCTTTCAAAATCGAACTGTTCGGGCACGTGGCTATATGAATTTTCTTGAATCTGCTGAAGGTTCCAATCTTGCTGTGGTGCATATTCAAATCTTTCTGGCTGTTGGAAATAGGGGTTAAAATTAGACTGATAGTACTGTTGATTTCCATTTTGTTGTGGATAAGGATAAAATCCGTATGAATTCATAGTCAACTCTCCTTTTTAAAATCAGGATGGATACGTAATAACTTATGTAAGTTCCGGTGAAGTGTCTAGGCGTTTGCCCATAATAGTGGGAAGAAGAGATAATTTTACCGAAAAAATTTCAATAAATTTGCAGAAACCATGCTGTTCCTATATCGTTTAGTATAGGAGAAAATCTTTCATCCATCTTGAAACCAATCTTAAAGATAATCCGTATATATAGAAAAGAGTGTAAGTCAGGAGTGTAAAGATAATGAATCGATTTCTTGCTGGTTTTGTTCCGATATTGATTGCATTTCCAATGGTTTTGCCGTTTTGGATGATTAGCTATTTTGGATTGAATCAACCGTTTGTCCTATCTGTTGTCATATCCTTAGCAGGAGGGGCGCTTTCCTATTGGTTAAGTTCCGTTTATTTTTCATCAAGATTCCTGAAAAAGCATGAATTGACGAGAAAAGAATACCAATATATAAAGAAAAATTTAATTGAAGCAAAACCGAAAATATGGCGGGTGCAAAAGGCACTAATCTCGGTCAGGCATATCTCTTCTTTTAAACAGAGGAAGGATATGATTAAAATGATCAGGAAAATATATAGTCTCACGAAAAAAGAACCGAAGCGCTTTTACCAGGCGGAGCAATTTTATTACTCGCATCTGGATTCAGCTACGGAGCTCGCCGAGAAATATGTTTTTTTATCACAGCAGCCAAAAAAGAATAAGGAACTTGAACTTTCCTTAACAGAAACTCGTAAAACCTTAAAGGAACTCACTAAAACGATAGAAAAGGATTTATATAAAGTGATTGCCGATGATATCGATAACCTTAACTTCGAATTGGACGTTGCTAAACAATCCATTAAAACTAGAAAAGAGTCACAAGTAATTGATGAAAGCAGGAGGTTAAAATGAATAACAATGATCCAAACCTGTTGAATAAAACGAATAACGCCAGTTTGATCGATGATCTTTTAGCCAATCCATTCGATGGGGTGCAGGAACTTGAGAAAGTATCTTCCCAGGAAGCGAAACCGGTTAAACTGATTGATGTCATTCCTGAAGAGAACAGGGCAAAGGCTTATCAGCTCGCCGAACAAATCGATCCAACGAATCATCAAGCGATGATATCCTATGGTACACCCGCCCAATCAAAGCTCCTGACCTTTTCAAACTCGATGCTTGAGCATGTCCAGAAAAAAGATGTAGGTGAAGTGGGCAACATTATCAGTGATTTAATGAAGAAGTTAAACGAGCTGAGCCCGGATGAGCTTAAACCGGATAAGCCCTCATTTTTTGCACGCATGTTCGGGAAGCTCTCGGGATCTGTACAGGAGGTGCTCTCCAAGTATCAAAAAACAGGGGCCCAAATTGATCGAATCAGTGTAAAACTCGACCGGAGCAAGAATATCCTGTTATCGGATATTGTAATCCTTGAAAAGCTATATGAAACGAATAAAGAATATTTCCAGGCTTTGAATGTTTATATTGCAGCAGGGGAAATCAAACTCGAAGAAATCCATGAGAAAACGATTCCGGAACTAAGGAAGTCCGCTGAATTAAGCAATGATCAAATGAAATTTCAAGAAGTCAATGATATGCGGCAATTTGCTGAACGGTTGGATAAAAGGCTTCATGATTTGAAATTGAGTCGTGAAATCACGATTCAAAGCGCACCGCAAATCAGGCTGATCCAAAACACGAATCAGGCACTAGTCGAGAAAATACAATCTTCGATCATGACGGCCATTCCACTTTGGAAAAATCAGGTTGCGATTGCATTGACCTTAATCAGGCAGAGGCATGCTGTAGAAGCGCAAAAGCAGGTTTCCAAGACTACAAATGACTTGTTATTGAAGAATTCTGAAATGCTGAAAACGAATACCATTGAAACGGCTAAGGAAAATGAGCGGGGACTTGTCGATATCGAAACATTAAAGAATACGCAAGCTAACTTGATTTCCACGCTTGAGGAGACCATGCGGATTCAAGAAGAAGGCAGGCATAAACGCCGACAAGCCGAACAGGAATTGGCGTCAATGGAAAATGAACTGAAACAGAAACTATTAGAAATAAAGGGATAAGGGGAGATAAAATGGAAACTATTGAAGCTATAAAAACGAGAAGAAGCATTGGAATCGTCAAGCAAGATCCGGTACCTAAAGAAATGATCGAGCAAATCATAGAAGCTGGAACATATGCACCTAATCATCACCGAACGGAGCCCTGGCGTTTTTTTGTATTGACAGGAGAAGGAAGAAATGAACTTGGGCAGGTATTCGAAGAAATAACAAGAATTGAAAATTCTGATGATACCCCTGAAAATTTAATCAGTAAGCTTGAAAGGCAAAAAAAGAATCCCTTAAGGGCTCCTGTCATTATCGCAGTGGGCATAGAGCCTAGTGATAAGAAAAATGTCCTCGTTTCCGAGGAATATGCGGCAGTGAACAGTGCCATCCAAAACATGCTTCTTGCTGCACATTCCCTAGGTCTGGGAGCAGTATGGAGAACGGGGAAAATAACTTATCATGAAAAGGTCCGGGAATATTTCAAGCTATCCTCAAAGGGGGAAATACTGGCTTTCATATACTTGGGTTATCCTGACATGGAGCCGAAACCTGCTAAGAAAACACCGATTAATGAATTGACCACTTGGATCGGATGAAAGATTAAGGATTAGGGGCAGCTGCAGCAGTGCAAAATCACTGCTGCAGCTGTTTTTTTGCCTTCAATAAGGCTTCCATATATCTGCTTTAACGAAATGGATTTGGCCTCATCAGGCTTCGTTTCAAGTGACGATTGATGAATTAGGTTGTACAATACATAGGAAGAATAAACTTTGATGAATTAGGATGTGTCTATAGATGAGAACGATTGATCCATTTGAGATCCTCGATGGAAAAGCGATTAAATATTTGGATGTTTTTGGCGTTGAGGATGGCATTGCTTTAAAGAGTAAGTATGAAGATAAAACGTATTGGATATATGATTATTATTGCATGCATCAGACTTGTGATTGCCAGGAAGTATACCTTGAATTCGTTGAGGAGCGCAAGACCAATAAACAGGCTGGACAGCATTTTGGAGTTAGGGTTTCTTTCAGGGATAATCAATTTGCCCTGGAGGATTATAATATATCCAAGCAAAAGGCGATGGATATCGCGGAAGATACGTTAAAGTACAGTAAAGATGTAATGGAGTTATTTAAACAGCGGTATCAGCAAATGAAGGAAAAAGGCACGCAAATTATCATGGAAAGTGCCAAGGCAGCTAAAATGCCGCACGTCCATGAAAATCCAGTAATTGGAAGAAATGAACCTTGTCCATGCGGAAGCGGGAAAAAATACAAAAAATGCTGTGGCGCAGCTTAACATCCATGGAAGCTGACTCGATTCGGGGTCGCTTCTTTTTTAGTTGCGAAAAGCGCTTAGCTTTAAAATGAAATTTGATAATTGATAAAAAACATGTAGAATAAACAGAACATTTGTTCTATAATATGAATTACCAGATAATAAAAGAAAAAGAAATAAAAAGTAGTTATTTAGACGGAATTTTCCGAAAACTTCTTTTTTATTTTTAAAAATCTGGTATATATAAGGGAGAAGAGTTTTTTGATCTCATCTCTTTCAACGGTAGACGGCAACCAGACGGGATGAAAATCCCCACACTGTTGGCAGTTTAACTTATTGAACGAAGGAAGGGGTAATCAAATGACAAGAGAAAAAAGATTAATACCTTACAAAGTACTTGAAGTAATGGACACGGTTAAAGAGAAGATTCCTGAGGGTGTCGAGCTTGTGAAGGCCCCGGCAATTTGGGAAAAAGGCAATTATGGTGAGGGTGTGATAGTTGCCGTCATCGATACAGGCATTGATAAAGGACATCCAGATCTTAAAGAAAGAATCATCGGAGGGAAGGATTTTACCAATACCGGGGATTATCAAGATGATAACGGACATGGGACACATGTGAGCGGTACAATTTTGGCCGCCGTTAATAATGCTGGTGTAGTTGGAGTGGCTCCTAAAGCAAGCGTATTAGCGTTAAAGGCCTTAAATGGTCAAGGGCAAGGCGAAATAGATTGGATTAATGGAGCTTTAGAGTATGCAATCAATTGGCGGGGACCTAATGAAGAAAAGGTTTCTGTTATTTCACTTTCACTAGGCGGCCCAGCGGATGAAGCTGAACACAAACTCATTCAAAAGGCTCTTCAGAACGATATCCTTGTCGTTTGCGCCGCTGGAAATAGTGGCGATGGGCGTCATGAAACGGATGAAATGGATTATCCAGGAGCATATCCCGAGGTAGTGGAAGTAGGAGCTGTGGATTTAAACAGAAATTTAGCTGATTTTTCAAATACAAATGATGAAATTGACTTGGTGGCGCCAGGGGTTGGTATTCTTTCTACGTATCCAGGAAATAAATTTGCAAGGCTGAGCGGAACGTCGATGGCTACGCCTCATGTAAGCGGTGCAGCAGCCCTCTTGAAAGTGATTGCGGAAAAGGAATTTGACCGCGAATTAACTGAATCGGAATTATATGCACAGTTAGTGAAAAGTACGGAAGACCTGGGAATAAGCAAAAAGGCACAGGGCAATGGAATGCTTAACCTAACGATAACGGAACAAAGAGTGGAAAATTCCATTAATACTACCATAAAATCAGAAAACCTTCAGTTTCCGAGTAAATCGGTAGTCATGGAAAATTAGAAGTGAAAAAAGGTGCCCCATGATTCTTGGGGCACCTTCCATAATGATTATTTTTTATTTTTCCTAAGAGCTGCAAAAAGCGCTACAATGGAAAGAATTAGTGATATGACAGCCAGAGTGATGATCAGCGTTTGATTGCTATCACCTTCTGTTGTTACGGAATCCTTTGCATTGTCAGTAGTCTTGGAATTATTAGTGTCTGCTTCATTTTTGTGACCATGGTCCGTAGATCCAGCAGCATCCTTGGGAGCTACCGAAATTTCCGTTACAGAATGCGGTAGGTCTGAGCCTTCATCACCGCTCCATTCAACAATTTCACCATCTTCGTAATATTGAAATGCATCCCAGGCCACTTTCGTTTCTTCTTTAGGATTTTGGGCAACGAATGAGAATTGCTGGAATTGTCCAGCGGTTATTCCTTCTTCAGTTGCTGCCCAAGTTACCGTTTTTACATGCCCATCTTTGTCAGCCTTGGTTGTCACTTTCCATCCTGGTACAGGCTGATAGCTTTCAAAAGTAACCCCTTCAGGTACTTTTAAAGTCACCTTTGTGGTGGCAGTCTCTTTTTCAACGGGCACTTTGAGTGTATAAGTTTCCCACGCCTCAGGTGCAGATGAGGTTGGCTTGACCGTAACGTGTGCATACGCAGAACTAGAGAAAATGAATAATGCAGCAAATGTGGAAATAAGAAGCTTTGAAATGTTTTTCATTTGTATTTATCCCTCCTGTTATGAATTCCCTATGAAAATTGTAAAATCAGCATTGATTGAATCCAGGCTATCAGTTAATCCGTGAATATGGATATTCCACTTTCCTGGCATGGTTAATATAGACTTTGATGCAAATGTACCTGTGCTTTTTTCCTTCATTTGCAGCTTTATCTCACCGCCTGGGGTATCTACGGGCTGCATAGTGATTGTAAGCTGTTCTATTTCAGCTATCGGCTTGCCTCCATTGGATAGATCTACTTGAATCAGGTTATCCCCGACTTTATTCGGAGTCACCATTAATGTGACCTCATTATTTTCGTCAGTCAGTAACGTTTTCTCTATTGGACCGGGAGAAGACATGGCAGTTTGGACATTTGTCAATAGAGCCGCAACAATGAGTACGACGATTCCTAAACCAAACTCCATTCCCACACTATAACCAAGTTTTTTAACCCGCTTTTTCCCCCTGAAATAATGAAAGGCCCCTAAAACGATCATGACTAACATGAGACCAATTTTCGCAAGTAACAATTGTCCATATGTTGTATTTATCAATGAATGGATAGTCGGTACATGCTGTAAACTGCTATAGATCCCGCTAATGATCAGTATGATTACAAACAGAAACGACCATCTGGAAAACCTTTGAATGATTGACCAGTAAAAGGTTTTCTTATCGTCTGCCTGCCGATTAGCAAGTCCAGGCAAAATAACCAATAAGGCCAAAAGGCCGCCAAGCCATAAAGCCATGGACAATAAGTGGAGGAAATCCATCAAAACGGCCAGAACCTGATTAGGAACAGCTGCCGTATGTCCAGTTAAAGCCTTACAAACCATCAAGATTGCTATTATGATGAAAGAAAGGAAGGGTAGTGATTTAATCAGTGTGTTCTCGAGCATGAAATAAATAACTAAAAACAGAAGGAGCAACAATAGAATTTCTATGATCCAGATGGTACCGAAGCTTGTAGCATTCAATACTTCTTTTATAAAAGTCCCATTAAACGCATCCGCCCAACCTACACCAGCGTCAATCGTCACTTTTAAAGGCAGACTGCAGAAGATGGAAAATGCTAGACCTGCATATGAAAGCCAAAGGTATAGACGAGCCCTGCTGCTGGCTTCAAAAAGACGAGAACCCTTCATTAAAGATAATTGGAAAAAAAGGATTCCGGTAAGGGCCGCGAAGCATATGTATTGAAGACTTTGCAGGAAAACGGTGATGGAATCCGGAAAACCTGCGTTCACTTTGGAAATTTCTTGATTTGGTAGGACCGTTGAATCTCCAAATTGAAAGGGGATTGTCCCTTCAATGGGATGGCCATCGCTGGAAACCACTCTCCATTTTATGTAGTAAATCCCCTCATCAATAGTGCCTTTCCACTTAGCTTCCAGTACTTTTTCACTTTGTTCCGAGATTGCACTATCTTGAATTTGAATTTTGTCCCCATCTTGGCTGAATACCTCAAGCGAATGGAAAGCTGGTTGTATATTCTCACTGAATTGAATGCTGATCTTTTCAGGAAGAGTATCCATCACTTCATTCGGGCTAGGATTAGAGCTTATTACTGTAGCATGACCAGAAGCCATTGCCGGGTATAAAAGCAAACTGAATAGGCTGACTACCAGCCATAAATAATTCTTCATCTTGGTGTGCCATCATCCTTTCATCAGATTATGTAAGCTTATTATAAAAGGAAAATGTGAAAAAACAGTGAAAATAAATTAGTTATCTAAAGGCAGTTTGAGAGGTTCACTAAAAAAGTGATAACAATAAGGTTAGATTTGCCTAGCTTCCACCATTATAGCCAATAAAACATCGGATGGGAAATATTGGTGGTAATTCCCCTGCGTAAAAATCAAAAGGCCTGTGGCGCAAACCCGATTAAGAAGTAATTTTTCAAGGATAAAGCAAAGACGGCTATTTCAGTTACAGTTTCAAAGGATCGGGAGCGACGTAGTCCTTGTTTTTCTGAAAGGATATGGATGTGGAAAAGGATAAGGAAGAGACCGTGGATGATGTCAAAAAAAAGAGGCGGTAATTGAGGCAACGCAAATGGGTACAGCTGGCAAAACAGAGACCGTTACATCCAATAACGCAGGAGGGCAAAGGATACTTAAAGGGGAACCAACCTGATGAGGCTGTGTCATTCTTGAGGGAAATCAAGGATTTCTTTACCTCCCTATTTTAATTTTATCAAGTATGGTTCCGAAACCTGCAAAAAAGGACAAGATAAAGGCTTGTCCTCCGATTTATACTTATATGGGCAAAATGATTTGGACCTCGGTTCCATGGTTTAGTTCGCTGTTAAAACGGACCTTCCCCCGGTGCGCTTCAATGATTCGGCAGCTGACTGTCAATCCTAACCCTGTTCCTTTTTCTTTAGAAGAATAGAAAGGTTCACCAAGATGCTTTAACCGTTTTTTTTCTATTCCGCTTCCATTATCTTTGATGGTAATGGAAAGGTTATTGTCCATGCGCTCGAAATCAATCAAAATGTGATCGGCGGATGCCTCCATTGAATTCTTGAGCATGTTTATGAATACTTGTTTTAATTGGTTTGCCTCACATAACAGAAGCGGTATTTCGTTTTTAACAGATATTGATATTTGGGTGGGGTACGAGTCCGCCTCTGGTTTCAACAATGTTTTGACATCATTCATCAGTTCGATGATTTGATGTTTGCTGAATGGAAGTTCCTGTGGTTTTGCCAGAACGAGTAACTCGCTTACAATTAGATTGATCCGGTCCAATTCACTTAACATAATCGTGTAGTATTGTTCATAGGGATGGTCGCTCTTTTTAAGCAGCTGGACGAAGCCCTTTAAAGAAGTCAACGGGTTTCGTACTTCGTGGGCTACACTTGCGGCTAGCTCGCCAACTATCGACAATTTTTCGGTTCTTCTCAAGCGTGCTTCGGTTTCTCGAATTTGAGTGACCTCTTTAGCATAAGTGATGATCCCGACCAAATCTTCGCCAACCATCATCGGGACAAACGTACATGAAAGTAAGATGGACTTCCCGTACTTCGTTATGAATTCTATATCTTTCCCTTTTTTGATCCCCTTATGGTTTTCCATGACATATTGGCAAGATGTACGGATTAAATCCGCATCTTCTGCTGAAAATTTCAAATTAATGAATGAGGCACCATGTATTTCTTCTTTTTGAAAGCCTGTTACCGTTTCAAACCTTGGATTTACGGTCGTGATCAATCCGTTTAAATCAAGCATCAGCATCGGATAAGGATTGTGTTCAAACAATGATTTATAGCGTTGTTCACTATCGAATAATTGTTTCTCCGCGACAACCCTTTCAGAAATATCCCTGCCAATGACGACTAAGCCTTTTCGTGAACCATCCTCATTGAACAGAGGAACTTTGATTGTATCAAAGGTCTTGTGATTGCCGTCGGGAAGAGGGATGATTTCCTCACATCTTGTGATTTCCCCTTTTACCCACGTTTCTTCATCGGAACCTTCACAGTATATCAACGCCTCTTTATAAAATTCGGAGTATTCTGCGAGTTCTCTGTCTTTTTTTCCTTTATAGTCTACATGCTCCAATTGAAATAATTGCAGCCCGAAGGCATTGGATTCAAGCCATCGGCCATCACCATCCTTGAAGTTAACGAAATCCACCATTGAATTGATGAGGGTACGCCGACGTTGTTCCGCTTCTTTTAATTGTTTGAATTCTTCCCTTTTAGCTAAGTAAAGGTATAAGATCAAGCCTATAGATAAAAGGAAAAAAATGCCTTCCGCTCTTTGAAGTTGAATGAAGAACTCTTTGTTATGGATATTTGTAGTTAAAAAATAGTCGAACACGACTAGTGTAAGAATCCCGGATAGGATATAAATTGCTAAAATGGAGCGTTTGGACATGGAGATTCTCCCTGATTTTAAGACATTTCAAAGGTAAAATTACATACACATTTTAACAAACTATCGAAAAAAAATATATGCAGAATCCTAAATAAAAAAACAGGGGCCAATGCGGTCACCTGTTTTTTCTGAATAAGGATAGTTTCTTTTTCTTTTTTGCACGCTTATAGATAATGAAAAATAGTAAGAAAAGGAGTGCAAGTGCAGCTAGCGTATATTGGTTCATTTCAACGGATAGGAATCCATATGGGATTAGAGATAGGAAGAAAAAGTATATAAGGTTGCCTAGTGCCGTCGCAAATAAAAAATCCTTGAAAGTGACGGTGCTGACTCCAGCTGCCAAGTTAATTAAACTTGTTGGGATAAGCGGGAAAATCCTGCCGGTAAAAACGTACATGAAACCATGCTCTACAACAGTTTCTTGCCACTTTTTGCCCATCTTCTTTAAAAGAAGTTCCTGAAACCAGTTTCTTGCTGCATAAAAAATAAACCCTGACGCAACAACACTTGTAAACCAACTCCATAGGTAGCCATATATGAATCCGAATATCGTGACATTGATAGTCAGGAGCAATATTAAGGGGATGATTGTAAATGAATTTTGGACAAACATCAATACGAATGTCACAATAAATGTAAGCAATAAGTTTTCCATCAATATGCCAATAACTGAATCCAAGTCACTTTTCCAAATCAAAGTAAATAATTCTGCATTTAAAAAAATAAATAATACCATTACCAATAGACCGGTTAAAGTCAGGACTTTTTTCAAAGGGTCACCACCATTCTGACTAATAGTTTATCATTTTCAAGTTCATTGGTGAAAAAAGAGCTGTCGCATGATGCAGACAGCTCTGTTTACATTATAGTGGGTTAACGACGCGAAGATTCCTTTATAGCCACTTTTCAAACTGAATTCTTTTGTTCATTCCATAAATAATTGGCGCACCAATCAAGAGGACAACGAACTCACCAACAGCCGTGGTCATCCAACTTAACCAGAATGGTAAGCCAAAGGCAAGGTTCAGTTCAATTGCAATTAAGAACATTGTGAATGTGAAAAAGATAATCGTGGCGATCATTCGTCCTTTAATGCTTTTTATGGACCGAGATACAAAAATGACAAGCAATAAGGCGAGTACGGATTGCCCTACCCCGAAAATCAAATCAAATGGCACCATCGGCGAAAAAAGCAGATTAGATATGAAGACGCCGCCCACGATACCGTAGATATACTTTTTATTGAATACAATCAGATGATTCAACATTTCCGGTACACGAAATTGGAACATCTCAAAAGCAATTGGTTTAAACACCAATGAGACCGCCACATACAAGGGAGCCAATAACCCGTTTATCACGAGTGTACGAACATTCATTTTACTCTCTCCCTAGTTTTTTATCGTGGGATGGTTACGAACCACGTTAAGGCTTTTGCCCGAAGATTAATAGTATCTCATGTAAGCTTGTTTGGTCAATTTGTAAAGAATGGTTGTATTTATAAGGCAGGGGAAGTCCAAAAGGGTTTTGATTTATTGTAATGAAGGATGATATTATTTTTGTATGAACTTCAAAGGAGTGAAAATTATATGTGTATCGAGAGTGTCAAAAGCCATTTTAAACAATGGGACCGGGAAGGCGATGTAATGGAGTTCGAAACATCGAGTGCTACGGTGATTGAGGCAGCAGTTACCATCGGCGTTATCCCAGCACGGATCGCTAAGACTCTTTCCTTTAGGGGGGAAGGTGAACATGCTATTTTGGTTGTAGCGGCAGGGGACGCAAAAGTGGATAATAAGAAATTTCGTCAGGTGTTCGGATTCAAAGCACGAATGTTATCACCTGAGGAAGTGCTCGAACAAACGGGCCATGCCATCGGAGGAGTTTGCCCATTTGGACTTGCAAACGATCTAGATGTTTTTCTTGATGTATCAATGAAGCGCTTTGAGTCATTGTTCCCGGCATGCGGCAGTACGAACTCTGCAATAGAACTTACACTCGCAGAATTATTTGAATATTCAGGAGCAAAGGGTTGGGTGGATGTTTGTAAGGCTTGGGAAGGAGAGGGGAATGAGGAAACGGCGGTAGGCAATGCTGTTGATGGCATTTGATTTATGGTGCCAAAAAGATCCAGATGAATGGGATTGAGTCCACTTAGTGGACTTTATTTATTGATGACATGGACATTTTATTATTCAGTTAGCGGTTAAAGCCTTATAAACTTGTTCGAATGCGATTGCTCCAAAACTTTGAAGAGGCAATCGCTCTTAAAGCGGTTCGTGATTGGTAAAACGTGCAGAAAGTTCATAAGCGGAGGATGAAAGATGTTAATTGGAAGCCATGGAAAAAGCAATAGCAGCTATCTTAGTCTTAAAACTCTTTATGAAGAAAATATTACGGTAAAGAGCATAGCCCAGGAGCTTGAGTTTTGCCATAAAAACGATCTGGCGCTGGATATCCAGAAAGCTCTGGAAAAAAAGAATTTTGATATATTGGCAGTGCAAGATCAAGGAGAAATCATCGGATATATAGATAGGGAAGAACTAGGTGAAGGGAGCGTTTCGGAATATTTAAGAAATTTTTCACCAAGGGAAATGGTTTCGGATTCAACCCCTTTGATCCAGCTTCTCCATATTTTTAAGAATAAAACAAGGGTGTTCGTATTGGAGAATAATTCAATTAAAAAGTTGATCACCCATGCCGACCTTCAAAAGCCTCCAATCAGGATGCTCATATTCGGATATATTACCTTATTGGAAATGAGGATGAGCGATATCATCATGGATAGATTTGGCGATGGCACCTGGCATCCAATGATCAGCGAAGACCGTTTAGAAAAAGCAACCGAATTATATAGGAGGAGAATCGATAAAAATGAAGATATCAATTTAATAGAGTGCCTGCAAATCAGTGATAAATTCGACATCATACATAAGGATAAACAACTGAGGTGTTTCTTCCAAATCCCTTCAAAAAGTAAAGGGAAAAAGGATGCAAATGCCATCCGGAAATTACGTGATAAGATTTCCCATGCTAATGAACTGGGTCTGGACATGTCGTGGATGGAAATCATTGAGGTTGTCGAGTCCTGTGGCCAACTGCTCGAAATCTCTGAATCCTATCAGTATGAAAAATAAGGATCCGGCTATTAGCTGGTTCTTTTTTATCGTTTAGATCCAGACAGAAAAAAACTGCCCATATCAGGCAGTTTCCCCGTAAACTCAAAACTCCGGTAGTTGATCCAGGTTATTTTCTTTTATCCCATCGGGCTCACTCCGCAATATGTCACGGCCATATTTATGAAAGACGTCAACATTGGCCAGGTTGCCTGCTTTGGCTTCCGAAAGGGCAGTGGGGTAGTCGAGCTCGCGGCCGGAGTCCGTCTTGATGGCGATAATATTGTCCTCTTCATTTTTCCTTACGGCGATGATTTCTTCTTTTCCAGCTGAATCAAGTTGGTTTGCTTGCGGTGTTCCTTGCTGTTTATAGGATTCATAGGCTTTTTCAAATTGGTCCATGTTTTAGACACCTCCTATTTATAGGGTGAGCTATTTGGTCTGCAATATACAAACCGGATTTCGTCCGACTTGAGCCGTTAATTCGTCCAGAAGTGCCGACTTTTCGGCACTTTTTTTTAGTGAATGCTGTTGTCTTGGCCTTTTGAAGTGGCATGGCACTTGCATCTTGTATGTGTGGTAGTAAAAAAATATCCACTTAATTAAGGGAGGAATATGAATCATGAATGTAAAACAAGGGGAAAGCACTTTCAATGCAAAACAACAGATTAGGACAATGAAGGCAGCAGTCGTCAATGAATTTAACCAAGAACTTGAGATTAAAGAAGTACCCATCCCAGACTTGGTTTATGGTGAGATATTAGTGAAAATTAAAGCATGTGGCGTGTGTCATACCGATTTACATGCGGTACATGGCGATTGGCCAGTTAAACCTAAACTTCCGCTTATCCCTGGACATGAGGGTGTAGGCATTATAGAAAAGGTGGCAGAAGGCGTAACTTCCTTGAAAGTAGGTGACCGTGTTGGGATCCCATGGCTTTACTCGGCCTGTGGCGATTGTGAGTATTGTCTGACTGGAAGGGAGACGCTTTGCTTGGATCAACTGAATGCAGGCTATTCCGTGGACGGGGGATATGCGGAATACTGTAAAGCACCTGCCAAGTATGTGGTGAAGGTTCCTGAAGGGCTAGACTTTGCGGAAGTTTCACCGATTTTCTGTGCGGGTGTAACGACTTATAAAGCACTTAAAGTATCAGAAGCGAAACCTGGTGATTGGGTAGCGATCTATGGAATTGGCGGATTGGGACATGTTGCCCTTCAATATGCGAAAGCGATGGGCTTTAATGTCATTGCTGTCGATATTCAAGATGATAAGCTTGATCTGGCAACGGAGCTGGGGGCGGATTTCACTGTTAATGGGCTTAAGACTGATCCTGTACAAGCCATAAAGGATAAAGTTGGTGGTGTGCAGGCAGCCATTTCTGTAGCAGTTACGAAAAAGGCATTCGAACAGGCATACAGTTCAGTCAAGAGGGGCGGGACACTGGTCGTAGTTGGACTGCCGAATGATGAACTTCCAATCCCGATTTTTGATACAGTACTAAATGGGGTAACTGTAAAAGGGTCAATCGTAGGCACGAGAAAAGACTTACAGGAAGCTGTTCAATTTGCTGCAGAGGGAAAAGTAAGAACAAATATTGAAACAAGAACACTTGATGAAATCAACGACGTGTTTTCGATGATGGAAAAAGGAGAAATCAACGGGCGCATCGTATTGACTTTAGAATAAGAACAAAAGGAGGATGCCATAGAATAAACTGTACCCTGTAGAGTAGACACTTAAAAAAAGTGTCTACTCTACAGGGTCTTTTTTTGTACAATGGAATGA